>NZ_CAJJIE010000028.1:0-203667 GCF_905187535.1 Streptococcus mitis | reverse complement strand
AAGCTGACGTGGTTTGAAGAGATTTTCGAAGAGTATTATTTTCCTTCTTTATCAGGAAAGAGGTAACCAATACCTACACAAGCCAGCACACCTGCTCCAATCACCAAGCCACTTGAAATTGGCAACAGGTCCAAAATTGCATTCTCAATAATAAAGGCAATAATCAAACACATCAGACTAGCCTTATAGTCCTTTTTCCAAAGATTCTCTAGAGTGAAAAAGAGGAACAGCCCTACCGGAATCAATGACCAGAGGTTAATGTCCAAACTTGGCCAGCCAACAGAACCAAAATACACTACTGTCGCTGCTGCTACTAAAAATACAATCCCCAATAATTTTTTCATTTCTTTATCTCCGATTTCTTTTTTATGAACTTGAGTTATCTGATAGTGACGCCTCACGTCCCTTACAAAAATCATTATAGCAGAGGTCAGTTTCAAGAACAAGCTCTTTTGTCTATCTGGTCTCTATCTCGGTCTAAGTGGTTGAATAATAGCGATAAAATAAGGAAGCAGGTGAAAAACTTCCTTCCAAATAAAAAGGAATTAAGCAACCAAACGCTACTTAATTCCTTGAAATTGTCTCATCACCTCCATTAACCTTTAAATTTTGATAGACTCTATTTTCTAATTAATATGACCAATATTGTCAATACTAACCCTTTCAATCAATTCATTAGTTGTCGAAACTAAGTCTATTAATAAATCCAAAAAGAGTATCAATAGTAAAGTAAACTAAATAATTGAGTTATAAATAGCTATTTTCACAAAACAGTTTCATCATCATACTATCTCAGTACATAAACCATTTTTTCATCTATAGCTTTTGTCTTCATCTTAATCTTTTTTCTTCAATCCAAGAAATGCACCTACAGTAAACATTATTCCGGCAACTAATGACGTGAAGACTTCGCTAACTGTTCCGGTTTTTGGCAACCTATCATTGTTAGTAGTTGATTTACTATCAATATTGGTATGTTTATTAGCTATGTTCTCTGGTTCATTAAGATAAACTTCCTTCTTATTTTCAAAGTTTTTATCATTTTTATCAGGAACTGGAGCTGTAACATCCTCAGTTGAATCAGAGTTTTGTGAATGATTTTCTCTTTGGAAATCCTCTTTTCTATGACTTTCACCTAATTGACTATAATTTACTTGTACAGGAACTGTAGCTTTGACACCTTCAGTTGAATCAGATTTGTACGAATGATTTTCTCTTTGTAAATCCTCCTTTTTGTAATTTTCATCTAATTGACTATGATTTGCTTGCACCTTATCTTTCTTTTTGGATACATCAAAAGTAGGTTTATTTTCCTCCTCCTTTTTCTCCTCTATTTTCTTGAATACAGGTTTTATAAGGGTATCTTTTGATAGATTAAGAACATAACCAGCATCTTTTTTCCCTTCGACACCAGAAATTTCCCAGCCATCAAATTGATAGCCTTTTTCTAATTCCCCCTTATAGACAGGTAGAATAAAATCTTCTTCCGACACTATCGTTGAACTCATTTCTTTTCCATTTTGAATGGTCACAGTTACCGTATGAGGTTTTAGTTCGCTCACCTCTCCCGTATCTTTGTTTAAAATGAATTCTTTTACGGTTGTATTTCTTGCAAAATCTTTTACAACAATCTTAATGTTTAGTGTCTTATCTGTTAGTTGTTTAATATCATCAAATGATTTATATTCTTTTCCATTTACATAAATATATTTGTTTTGAATCTCACCATCGAATCCATTATTTCTTTTATCATTGATGTTAAAGACTACAGATTTTCCATCAGCATATTCAATACTAGTATTTCCCTTAGGATCAATGTTTACTTCGGGTTTGACATTATCATATAAAAATTGATAGTGTACTCCAACCGCTTTCGCATTCAAATCGCTATAGCCAGTTTGAAGATAAACATTTCCATCCATATCTGTTACCTTATCTGGGAATCCGTTTGCTTTATAGTCTTTCATTCCCCAGTCCATGATGTCACCGTCTTTAACATTAAGCTTAACGTTAAAATCTCTAGTGTTATCAATGTGTAAATCTCCGTAGATTAAATAATTATCTACAACAGATTCATTAACTCTCAACTCCCAGTTAAAACCACCCTTATCAGAAATCTTACCTCTTAAATAAAATTCTGGATTTCGTACATAAATTTTATTAGATTTAGATGGATTAAAGTAGTTCTTGTCCATTGAAAGGTTTACTGGTTTTGCATCAATAAATAACGTAGAGCCATCTTCTTTTATAGCTTCTACATTGGACTTATCCTCTCCAGTGTACTCTTTATCATCTTTACCGAATAATACAAGTTTAGAAGGATCTGTTACAAGATTTCCATCTTTATCGATTGCTTCCCCTTTATCATTCATCTTAAAGGTAAACACTTGATACCTTACAATGTTAAAGCCGTCCAAAGCCGACATTAATACTGATTGAGTACTTCTTCCATCTTCAACATTTCTACTATCAGCATAAATTATTTTTTCTGAAAGAACTCTTAGATTAGGATTGGCCTTTTGTATTTTTGCCATATCTTCATTGCTATAGACTCCATTTCCTTCTAACATATCCGTTTTTCCAGGATTATAGGTAGTCACTTTTAGTGCATAGCCTTTTCTCAGAATGATGTTATCCTTTAACAGATATTGTTGTTTTTCTGAATCAGAATAGATTTTACCAGATTCCATTTCAGTTAAATTGTTTGGTTTATTCTTTGAAAGATCTCCTTCTCCTAATTCTATTATATTCCCATAACTTGATGCATAGGGATATTCTGTTTTAGTTTCCTTATTTTTTTCAGGCATTCTAATCTTCGTTTCAGCTTTTATCTGATCATCATCTTTAACAAAGAATCTCATATCTCCTGCAAAAGCTAATCCATCCACAATATCATTAATATTAGCGTATAAATCAAATGTCATCGTTTTTGAATGGGAATCATACTTGGTCGCTTTGATTTCTATAGATTTATAGTTATTTCCATAATATACCTTGGCATTTTTAGACACATTACTTATCTTTCCAAGAATTTCAAAGTGTCCATCTTTAGACGGGCTTAGAACACCATAAATTTTTGATTTGATTTCGTCAAGTTTTTCAGTTTCATATTCTAAGGCACTACCATCGTCATAAGCAATGATATTTCCCTTATCATCGTATTTATAATCGTATTCTTCTGTTCTCTTACCAGTTTCACTTGTAAAGTCATCAACTTCTCTAAATTTCTTTTTAATGAGTTTCTTCAAGTCTTTACTTTCAAACTCTCTAATTGTTGAAATAGTTTTATGAATAGTCAAGCTAGATTTTTCTTCGATAGACTCTTCATTGTCTTGATGATTTTCTTCCTCAGTTGTATCTTTTTTAAGACTATCCTCTTTTCTATTTTCTAAATTTTTAAATTTAGATTCGGAAATCTCACCAAGCTTTTGGTATTTAGATGAATCTTGATCAGGATCTACTAGATAATAGGAAATCATCCCCTTTTCATCAGCATGATCAGCAAATTTAATTCTATGAATCTTTGTGAAATTGCTAGAACCATCTAATGCAATGACTTCAATGATTTTTCCTCTTAAATCTCCTGCACCATTAATTTCATAAATGGTATTTCCGTCTTTGTCAAGTTTTCTATTTCTTCCTTGACCCTCACCTGCATAAGTTACTTCAAGATTTTTCTCAACCTCTCCATCTTCATTAACAAGAGCGGCGCCAGCATACCAAACTTCGTTTGCAATCTCATCAAATTTTTCAGGATGTTCTTTTTGATCTCTCGCAAATAGGGTTTCATTCTTGTATTGATCTTTTACCTTGTGATAAGTATCCTTTGTGATCAGCTTAATTTTTTCAGGATTTGAAAAATCAACCGAAACAATCTTAGGGGCTGTGTTATCAATTTTTACAGGAATATAGGAAACCTGCCATGTATAATCTTTAGTTAATCTATATTTAAATTTATAGAAATATTGACCTTCTGCAATCGGTTCAAATTGACCTCTTATCTTAGTAGCAGGATCTTGGTTATCCTTACTCTCTGGTGCATTTTCTTCTCTACCTCTAGGGTTATAGATGAGTCCATCCCACTTCAAGTCACCCCAAACTTTTAGCTTAGAAGATTTGATTCCCTTTGCATCATTTCTCTTAGAGTTTAAAATTCCTTTAATAAAGTGTTCTCTCGAAATGACTTTTAAGTCTCTTTGATTTTCTCCCTCTTTATTTGTATTTACTATTGAAATCAATCCTTCTTCTGCACTTCTTAATACAAGTGGAGAAGGTGTTAATCCTCTCTCAAGTTGAGCATCTTGAGGATTTCCATTTGAATCTAAAGGATAAATTTTAGCAATATTAGAACCACTTGATGATGGTGCGTTGATCCCTTCGTTATTGAAAGCAAATAATTCTGGATTTTGATCTAGAGATGTTGTATTTTTATCTTTTCTATTTTGTATAACTCCTGCTGGATTAAATTTATCTATACCATGCTCTCCACCAATTCCCTTATTTAAGGTTCCCGGAATTTTTGGTTTACCATCATCATCATAACCTTCCATTGTTTTTGATTTTGAACCTTCTTCCCAAGCCCATTTATCAAGGATTGGTTCCTTATTCCAATCCCCAGCAAATCCCATTAGAGGCATCGATAAAGATGGTTGGAAGTTTATTTTCTTCCCGCTAGAGTTTAGAGCTTCCATTTCTTCCACTGACTCAAAATGAATAAATGATTCTACAAATTTATTTTTGTTTTTAGCCTCTCCAACATTTATAACTGCATTTAAATCAAAGCTAGAATTTGGGCCTATAGTGAAAGTATCATGCTCAAATGTGATATTTGCTCCTTTGATTTTTTCTGGATGGATTTCTGGAACAATTTGCTTCCCATCTGGAGATTTTTCATCTTTGTATGTTTCATCCAGTTTTAGTCTATCAGTTAGAGCATCTGTAGTTATCGCTGATGCTGAAACTTTAAAGGTCAAAGGTCTGTTTGATGTATTGTGAAGCTTAACGGTAAAGTATTTTTTATCTCCTTTTATTTCTTTAAGGGAAATAGAACCATAAGAGTTTACCAAGCCTTTAGAATCCGTGTTTTTGAAAGTCGCTACAACTTCATTTCTCAAAGCATTAGCCACATTAATTAGCCCTGCTCCCTGTTGTCTAGGTGATGCAAAGTATTGGCTTTTTTCTTTCCAAGAAGTCGCATCCATCATAGGCCGTGCAGTATTTTGTAGGACAATTTTTGTAAGACTTGTAAGGTCTATTTTGTCATCTCCCTTAAGATTTTTCAATACAGGTCTTTCAAGCATTTCCTTTAACTTCGGTCTAATCAAAACAGTAGAAGCTGCTACGATTGGAGTTGCCATACTAGTCCCTGACATATAGCCATAAGTTGATTTCCCATTAATGACATTAAGAGTAGATTTAATATTTTTACCTGGTGCTGAGACATCAGGCTTTAAAAGCAAATCTGTTCTCGGTCCCCAAGATGTGGATCCTGCTGGAACTATGATATCTTCTTTATACAATTCTTTGTCTGTGTCAGGTGCAAACTTAAAGTCAATCTCTTTTTCATCACCTACATTCGGTTTATTAGAATTATAGCTGGCCATATCAATTGGATAGTATTGATCCAATTTATCTTTGAAATCTTCCTTACTATTTCTTTTAACTTCAGTTTTTTTATCAGGGTTAATCATGTTCCATAGCTTTACACCATCATCTCCTGAAATTGAAAATACTTGACTAGTAGTTCCTTCATCCTCCTCATATCCCATAGCTGGAAGCTCTGTCCAATTATCTCTATTGTAGTAATTTACAGTATTTACAACCATAATGCCACGTGCACCCTTATCCGTAGCTCTTTTAAAAGAATTTTTTAAATCCTTTGTATAAATTCTATCCATTACTGCAATTTTGCCCTTAAGATCCAAACCTATCAAATCTTGGTCTTGACCCTTGCCTATATATACAAATTTCAATTTATCAGGAGCTTTTGATCCATCTTCATTTGTTATAATTTTATTTTTATCGAAAAAGGCCCCTATATTTCTGTATTTAAAATTTTCTCCACCTATGTTGACTTTATCAAACTCAACTGTCTGATTTTTAGCAGAAGCGACCGCTATCGCATCTTCATGTGCTGCAGTTCGCGTTACATTTCCAGTGTCGGTCATTTTCAGATTATTATTTGCCACTAAATCCCATGAAGAACTTGAAGCAGAAGTCGCATAGTTACCCGTAGCTACAACCATTGGAATGCCTGCTTTTCTTAATGCTCTAATAGCCTCCCAATATTTCTCACCTACAAGACCTGTTCCTGTAAAGCCAGATGATACCGAAACAACATCGACATTGTGTTTGATCGAATCTTCAATAGCATGAAACATTGTTTCATCTCCTGCGAAGCCAGATCCTGCGTCAGAGTACATTTTATAAGAGAAGATCTGTGCATTAGGAGCAATTCCATCTATTCCGTTAAAGTTTTTAATGTCTTTTTCAGTATCATTTCCAGCAAGAATCCCTGCAATATGCATTCCATGTGGATCAAAATAATCGCTTCCATCATCAGCTTTTTCTACAGTAATTTTACCACCATTATAATAATTGAAAGCATGAGGAATTTTATCACTCAACCAGAAATTTTTATCAGTACCCTTTAAGTCTTCTTTTTTGAATCTCATTGAGCCTTTAGCATCATCATCAATCCTCATGGCCTTATGCCTATAATCTGTCCCGGTATCGATATTTGAAATGACCATACCTCTACCATCAAAATTTTTCCCAAATGGTGCATTGATAGATTTTAGGTAATCGATTGCCTCTTCAACTCCAATTTCTTTTCTAGCATGATTCATCATCGGTTGGACTTTTTGTGATCGTTCAACCGATGACATACCTTCTATTAGTTTAATTTTGTCCAGATTATCTGGAGTTGTTTCTATTGCAACACCATTAAAAACCGTATCATAAGTATATAAAACTTTTGTATCCTTAAGATTTGATAATTCTTTGATTGCTTTTTCTCCAGATTCTTTATCTTTAAATTCAGCAATATAGACAAGTTTATCCTCTTTTTTGGGACTTTCTGGGTCTTTACTTGCAGACGAGTCCGCTTTATCTCCTTGGGATTGAATGGAATTTTCTTCTTTGATTTTTTCTTCTTCATTGCTAGTGTTATTGTCTATCACAGATTCTTTACTAACAGCTTCTTTTTTCTCAATAATTGTTGTTTTCTTCTCTTCAGTATCCTTTGAAGTTTCTATAACATTATGAATATCTTCAAGTTTTTCTTTGTTTTCGTTTTGTTTACCTACTACTACTGTTTCTTTATCAGAGATATTTAAAGCATCTTCAGAACTAGATGTGTCTGCTAGGATTACCTCGTTAGGGACATATGCTGCTAAAATAACTGCAGCTGTGGTTAATGACAATACTGTACTTTTTTTCATTTTAATTCCTTACATATTTATTTAACTTCCAATAGATAGAAAACTTTAACTTTGCTAGCCTTTGTTATAAAAAGTTTTACTAAGTATTATCTAGGAAATAGAGTAGTGCATTTATATATAATTGTTAACTCTCTGAAAAATAGTATATCAATTAAAAAAATTTAAGTCAAGAAAAATTAAGGTATGTTAATTTTATTTTTAATATGTGTTAAAAAATATATAAAAATTTCGTACTTAACTGAGATACATTATAAGCACATTCACACCATCAAAAATAGTAGCAATCAACTTAAAGCACTAGCAACATCACAAAGTCAAACATCATTGATGAAATATCAGCGCTATTAAACAATATAAATTTTTCAGATATTCGGGCATTTATTCACCTAGGAGCTAAACTTTACGAGTGCCTTGCTCTACCAACTGATACTCAATGAAAATCAAAAAGCAAACTAGGAAACTAGCCGCAGGCTGCTCAAAACACTGTTTTGAGGTTGTAGATAAGACTGACGAAGTCAGCTCAAAGCACTGCTTTGAGGTTGTGGATAGAACTGACGAAGTCAGTCACATATAAACGGCAAGACGACGTTGACGCGGTTTGAAGAGATTTTCGAAGAGTATGAGCTAAATCGCTATTACACTTAAAGTATAGCACTCCGAGAATAGATGTAAAGGAATTTTCATCTCTATTAGAAAAAGCCTGTCCTGAGACAAGGCTTTGAGTTTCTTCATCTTAGGATCCAGCACTTTCATAAGAATCCAAGCCCCTGTCCCAGAGTTTAAGGGAAATACTAAAAAAGACAAGGGAAATCAAAATCAAACCTCCGATGTTAAAGATTACATCCTTGTCCTGCAAGAAATAGCTGGCAGGATAGTAGGCCGTAAAGGCAAAAGGGACGATAAAGCTAATCAACCAACGAAGAGCTGAATTGTAAATGGAAATCGGATACTTGGCAAAATCATTGAACATATAGAAAATGTAAATCATGGCGCCTGACTGCTTGGTCCAAAAAGCGATACTAGCTGTCGCGATTTTCAAGGAAGTATAAATCAAGGTCGCAAAAGGAATACAAACTAGGAAAAGCAGGAATTTTGGAAGCGTCCAAGCAATGCTGGTCACTGTTGTTCCTAGTAAAATGCCACCGACCAAGAGTTCGCCCAAGGCATCAATCTGAAAGGTCTCAACTAGGATGTGAAAAAGAGGATTGATAGGACGAGTCAGATACTTATCAAACTCGCCTTTTCTCACCAAGCGTTGTCCTAACGCCCAGAGATTGTCAAAAAAAAGATGATCTAGTCCCTTGGGAATCAAGGAAAATCCATAGATAAAGGCGATCTCTTGAAAGGTCCAGCCTTCTAGGGATGGAATATGTTGAAAGATGACATTGAGAAACAAGAGGTTCAAGCCTTGGGTCAGAAAGACTCCCAGCACACCAACCACAAAATCCACCTTGTATTCCATGATTTGTTTGATGTATTGTCTGATAAAAATCAGATGCATGCGTTGATATTTTTTCATACTAACCTCCCTGAATGGTAATAAAGGACTGGACTCGTTTCCAAATCAACTGAGACAAGCCCACCATCACTAAGAGCCAGAAAAACTGCAAAGCGAGTGCCTGAAGAATCTGACTGGTATCGTATTTCCCAACAATAATCATGACTGGAGTGTAAATAAAAGATGAAAAAGGCAAGAAGGAGAGAATATCTGAAACAACCTTTGGAAAGAAAGTCAAGGGAATCAAACTTCCAGACATAAAGGCCACTATGGAAGTCTTAAGTAGGTTAGAACCCCAAAGATTTTTAAACACAAAGGCTGAAAAACCAAAACATATATTAAAGAAAAAGTTAATCAGATAGGCCAGCGTTAAGCTAAAAAGATAAAGGACTGTTAATCCTAGCACTTCTACAATGCCCTGTCCAGATACGATTTTTATCAAGACAATAACACTTAAAAAAGGAAGACCAACAGATATAAAAATCAACCACTTGGAGCCAAGCTCGGTAAAGAGATAAGAGGCCGCAAAATGCACTGGTCGCAACAAGCGCATGATAATGGAACCATCCTTGACCTCCTCCCCAATCATGAAAGAAGAATCTGACTTGGTCAACAGATTGGTCACAAAACTCATGATGATGTAAAGGGTGATATCTGCCATGTTGAAGCCCTGAATCAAGGACTCCTGCGAGGAATCAAAGACTGCCTTCCAGAGATAAAAAGCCACAAAAGCTCCCATAACATCGCCAATCCGGTAAAGAAGAAAGTTGACTCGATAGGTAATCAACTCCTGAATCCCTGCATTGATAAAAGGTTTATAACGTCTCCACAATTTGACCATCTTAGAGCTCCTTTCGGTAGAAACGACGGATAATATCCTCTATATCCGTATCCAGCATCTTCAAATCGCGGATTTCAAAATCAGACAAGGTTTGCTTGATAATATCAGCTGACTGGTAGCGTGAACTATCAAATTCAATATTAAGGTTATTTCCTTGTCTATCAACAGTCATATCAGGTAGTCCTTCATAGTGAGAAGCGAGATGACTTTGACCTGGCATCAAATCAAAGGAGAGAGTCTTCATCTTGCCAAAGGTCTCCTTGAGCTGGATCACCGTTCCATCAAAAATCTCCTGCCCCTTGTCAATAATAAAAATCCGATTACAAAGTTGCTCAATATCACTTAAATCATGAGTAGTCAAGAGTATGGTTGTTTCTTCCTCCTGATTGATCTGGGTAATGGCCCGACGAATGTTATCCTTGACCGACACATCCAGACCAATGGTCGGCTCATCTAAAAAGAGAACCTTGGGATTGTGGAGCAAGGAGGCTGCGATGTCCGCACGCATTCGTTGACCCAGTGAAAGAGTCCGCACGGGGTCTTTGATAAAGTCCTTCAAATCCAAGACTTCATTCAAAAAATCCATGCGCTTATGAAAGAGCGAGTCTGGTACATCGTAAATCTCTTTCAAGACCGTGTAGGTCTCTTGCAGAGCCAAATCCCACCATAGCTGGGTTCGTTGCCCAAAGACAACCCCAATATCCTTGACATAGTCTTGGCGATTGTCCTGCGGAATCTTGCCGTTAATCCGACAGAAACCAGATGTCGGTTTCAAAATTCCTGTCAGCATCTTGATGGTTGTCGACTTCCCAGCACCATTTGCCCCGATAAAGCCTAAAATCTGTCCCTTAGGAACCTCAAAGGTTAAATCCTTGACCGCTTCAAAGGTCTGCTTTTCAGGATGAATAAAGGAGCGCAATGCCCCCTTCAAACCTGGTTCCTTGACAGTCTTCACAAAATTTTTCTGAAGATGTTCCACTTCTATCATTGCCATAAATCTCTCCCTATAGCAAGGAATAGCAACATTGTATTTTTGACTACAAATCTTCTAAATCCTTACTTTCTACACCTTCTACGTTTTATTATTACAAAAGGCTTTATACCAACCTATTATAGTCCAATAAAAACTAGAATGCAAGCGTTTGCCTACAGATTATAAAATTAGAGATTTCTCTCTTAAAATGGTATTTTTAATTCAAAATTCTGGTTTAGTAGTTTCCTTAAAACACAAAAAAAACTGCCCAATGGGCAGATTTCTATTTTGTATTGTTCAGCTAGATTAAGCTTTACCTTCTGAACCGAATACGTCGATACGTTCTTCAACTGATGCTTGGATAGCTTTTACACCGTCAGCCAAGAATTTACGTGGGTCGAAGAGTTTTTTCTTGTCGTATTCTGCTTCGTTTGCTTCGTAATCACGAGCAAATTTACGAGTTGCGTTAGCGAATGCGATTTGGCATTCTGTGTTAACGTTAACTTTAGCAACACCAAGTTTGATAGCTGCTTGGATTTGCTCATCAGGAATACCTGAACCACCGTGCAATACGATTGGGAATCCTGGAACAGCTTCAGTCAATTTTTGCAAGTGATCAAGGTGAAGACCTTTCCAGTTTTCTGGGTAAGGACCGTGGATGTTACCGATACCAGCTGCCAAGAAGTCGATACCAGTTTCAACCATTTCTTTAGCATCTTCGATTGGAGCCAATTCACCATCACCGATGATTCCGTCTTCTTCACCACCGATAGTACCAACTTCAGCTTCTACTGATACACCATTTGCATGAGCAAATTCTACAACTTTACGAGCTTTTTCAAGGTTTTCTTCAACTGGAAGGTGTGAACCATCAAACATAACTGAAGTATAACCAACTCGGATACACTCAAGTGCATCTTCGTAGTGACCGTGGTCAAGGTGGATAGCTACTGGTACAGTGATACCCATTGATTCAACAAGGTTAGCGATCAAGTTGCGAGCAACTTTGTAACCACCCATGTATTTAGCAGCACCCATTGAAGTTTGGATCAAAACTGGAGCTTTTTTAGCTTCTGCTGCGCGCAAGATAGCTTGAGTCCACTCAAGGTTGTTTGTGTTAAATCCACCAACTGCATAACCGTTGTCACGAGCTGCTTGGACAAATTTTTCTGCTGAAACGATTGCCATTTTATCAGGCCTCCTGTATATTTTTATGGGTCATCCCATTTACATTGTTCATTTTATCACTTTTTGACAAAAAAATCTAGTTTTTCCCGCAGTTTCGATTGAATTTCTTCTAGCTTCATCTATGTAAGCCCTTTCTCTCCCTAATCTTAGGCGACTTTTGGAAAAGCTATGAAGAAGGTCAAACGATTCTCCTTCATCTCAAAACGATAAGGTAATTTTTCATGTTCTAATAGACTCTTAACCACAAAGAGCCCCATCCCAGACCCCTTGACCTTGCGACTAGCATTGTCAGAAAAAGACTGGGCTAGTTTTTCTTGTTCTTCTGGACTGCAGCTATTTTCTATAAAAAGTTCCCCTTCTCTTTCTCCAATGCGAACTAAGCCACCTGGAACAGAGTGCTTAATGGCATTGCTGATGAGGTTAGACAGAATCAACTTCATAACTGATGGGTTTAGACAAGCCTGCTGATGGGTTAAACTATTGTCTATCTGGAGCTCTCTCTCCTTGGCTAGCAAGGCATAATCCTTAACCAGACTTTGCGTCATCTGGTGTAAGTCAATTTGTTCCCTATCATCTCTTAATTCCTGCACAGACGAGAGAGAAAGTATCTGGAGAACGTGGTGATTGAGCTCATCCACAATTCCTAAGGCTACTCCCAGATAGCGGTCTCTATCTTTATAACGACCGACATTTTCTTTCATGTTTTCAATCAGGATTTTCAAACTAGCCAGCGGTGTTTTCAATTCATGAGAAGCCCCTCGTAGGAATTCGACCTTCATCTTTTCCAGCTCGAGAATGGCTTCATTCTTGTCATGCAAGTCCGCAATGACAGTCAAAAGATGCTGGTAGAGGCTATTGATTTGTTCTTTGAGATCACCAATCTCATCCTTCGAATCCACGCGCAATCGCACTTGGGCATCCAAATCCATCATCCGTCGGGTCACCCACTTGATTTCCAAAATCGGGGCAACAATGGTCCGAGCATAGATATAGGCTACCAAAAGGGAAATTAGAAAGGATGCCAGCAAGGTATAGGGAAGAAACTGGAGACTGATTTGCTCTGCTTCCTTTTGCAAATCCATGGAAACTAGAAACTGGAGAGTCATGGTACCACCGTCCTGCGTTGTCACCTCCCGCTCCTCAATAAAGAGGGAAGTTGTCTGGCGGTCCGTATCCAGAGGAAGACTGTCCTTAACCTCCAACTTGTCATCAGTCATCTCGCCCTTGACGGCCCCTTTGATATCACTAGTCTGGGAATACAGGTCTAAGACTTGCTCGATACTCTGCCTGTCTTTCCCTTCTAGGGACTGGGCAATGGCTGTTGCCTTCTGACCAATGGTTTCCTGACGGTGGCTCAGATAAGTCGAAGGAAAAAGAAAATAAATAGCTAAATGAAGGCAAATAACCAGAACACTAAAAATCGAGAAGGTATAGATAAATATCTTTGTAAACAAACCTGTTCGTTTCATTTTCGCTCCAATTTATAACCAACATTGCGCACAGTGAGGATGCAATCCAAGTCTAGCTTTTTCCGCAGTTCCTTGATATAAACATCAATGACACGGTCAAAGGGAACCTCATCTGTCGCTTTCCATACGGCATCGATTATCTGAGATCGAGTCAATGCCCTTCCTTCATTTTTCACCATATAGTCCAAAATTTCCAACTCTTTAGCATTAACAGCCACTTCCTCTCCTGCTAGGCTGGCACTGTAGCTCTCAAAGTCCACCTTGGTATCCTTATAGGAGAAGATTCGCCCCGTATCATAGTAGCGCTTGAAAATCGCGTCTACTCTCACTTTTAAGAGGGAGAGGGAGAAAGGTTTTTCCAGATAGCCATCTGCCAGAGAGGCAAAAGCACTCATCTTGTATTCCTCATCCTGAAAGGCGGTCAGCATCAAGACAGGAACCTGACTGGTTTTACGAATCTCCGCTAGAACTTCTAGGCCATTGAGTTTGGGCATCTGGATATCCAGTAAAACCAGGGCCACCTCATAGCTAGAAAATTGCTCCAAGGCTTCTTGTCCGTCCGCCGCCTCAATGGTTTCATAACCACAATCCGTCAAATAGTCACTGATCCCCTCACGGATCATCTCTTCATCTTCTACAATTAAAATTTTCATACTTTAACTGCTCTCTATTTTTTATTTTTCTTAGAATAAATACCTACTCTATTTATTATAGCCTCTTATTGGTCTTTTGTCTTTAAGAAACTTGCTACTAGATAAAACAAAGAGAGCCTATCGCTCTCTCTGCTCACATTTCACTCCCTATGGAATGAAAATTATTTAGTTGCTTTTGAAAATGTTACAACGTAGTTATAATCTTTCCCATTGTTTTTATAGAGATAGTCTTCTTTAACAGTATAACCACATTTACGTAATTCCTCTTTCTTGGCATCAACTTGGTTCTTGACTACTGCTTTTACTTGATCATCTGTTGAACCTTCCGCAATTTCAAGAGAAGTTCCATTGATATCTCCTAGGAAACCTGCAATATCTTTCATTTTATCAAAGTTATAAAAAACATTGACTTTGACCTTATGAGGAGCTGGCTGTTCTAGACTTCTACGATTTCTGCTAGCGCGTGGTTGAACTGCTGGAGCCATTCTGAAACCTGAAGTTCCTGTAGCCTCCTTAGTAAATGTAACGACGTAGTTATAATTTTTCACAGTAGTATCTTGTTCAAAAATAATGTCATTTTTCACATGATACCCTCTAGTAGCTAAGTCTTTTATCTTGGCTTGAATTTTTTCTTTTACTAATTCTTTTGCCTGTGCTTCATTCGTTCCAGCAGGAATTGTGACAGTGTTATCTTCTCCCGGATCAGATAGGAAGCCATGAATATCTGGCATTCCAGCGAAGTTATAGCTAATATTGACAGTTCCATCTGGTTCTGATGTTGAACGTGCCACTCTTCTTGCTCTTGCTTGAACTGATGGGGCATTTCTAAAACTTGAAGTCCCTTCCGAAGTTGAAGAAGGTTGTGCTGGAGTTGTTACTGTAGCTTCACCTGACCCATGACCTATTGCTGTACTTCCATCATTAATAGTAGTACCCTCATTACGACCATTTGTTAAATTATCTTTATTATAATTTGGTGCAGGTAATTCTTCACCTGGAACATTAATCTCATCAATCTTAGTTTGATATTCATCCGTAGCATCTACTGCTGCATCGTGATTTTTAGCATTATTTATCGCTGCTAATCCTGCTTCTTTTAATTCTTTTAATTGAGCTTCTAACTTAGCTTTTTCTGCTTCATCTTTAACTTTTTCAATTTCACTAAGTTTTGAAGCCGCAATTTTTTCAATAACATCTTTTCCATCTTTTTTTGCTTCCTCAAGTTTTTCATCTTTAGGTGCTACTTCTTCAGACGGACTATCTTCTTTTGGTGTTGTGGCTGGCTCTTCACCTTTTGGTGCTGGCGCCGATGGTTCTTCCACTTCTGGCGTTGTAGCCGCTGGTTCTTCTGCTTTTGGCGTTGTGGCCGATAGCTCGTCCGCTTTTGGCGTTGTGGCCGATGGCTCGTCCGCTTTTGGTGTTGTGGCTGCTGGCTCGTCCGCTTTTGGTGTTGTTGCTGATGGCTCTTCCACTTTCGGGGCTGGTGTCGATGGCTCTTCCACTTTCGGTGTTGGTGCCACTGGTTCCTCGGCTTTCGGTGTTGGAGCCACTGGTTCTTCCACTTTCGGGGCTGGAGTTGCAGGTTCCTCTACTTTTGGTCCTGGCGTTGATGGTTCCTCTACTTTTGGCGCTGGAGCCGCTGGAGCCTCCGCTTTTGGTGCTGGTGTCGTTGGTTCTTCTGCTTTTGACGTGGTGGCCGATGGCTCTTCTGCTTTCGGTGCTGGAGCTGATGGTTCCTCGGCTTTTGGTGCTGGCGCTGATGGTTCCTCGGCTTTTGGTGCTGGTGCCGTTGGCTCTTCTGCTTTTGGTGATGGAATTGCAGATTCCTCTACTTTTGGCGCTGGTGCCGCTGGTTCCTCCGCTTTTGGTGATGGTGTCGTTGGTTCCTCGGCTTTCGGTGCTGGGGCTGCTGGTTCTTCCGCTTTCGGCGCTGGAGCCGTTGGCTCTTCAGCTTTTGGTGCTGGAGTTGCTGGTTCCTCGGCTTTCGGTGCTGGTATTGCAGGTTCCTCTACTTTTGGCGCTGGTGCCGCTGGTTCTTCCGCTTTCGGTGCTGGTGTTGCTGGCTCTTCTGCTTTTGGTGCTGGGGCTGCTGGTTCTTCCACTTTCGGTGCTGGTGTTGCAGGTTCTTCCACTTTCGGTGCTGGTGTCGTTGGTTCCTCGGCTTTCGGTGCTGGCGCTTCCGCTTTTGGTGTTGTTCCTGCTGCTGGTTCTTCCGCTTTCGGTGTTGGAGCAGATGGCTCTTCTGCTTTCGGCGCTGGAGATACTGGCTCTTCTGCTTTCGGTGCTGGTGCCACTGGTTCCTCTGCTTTCGGTGCTGATACTGATGGCACTGGAACTTCAGAACTTGGATTTGAAGCTACAGGTTGATTTGTAGTCCCTGTATTTGAAGGGGCATTGTCTGTTACTGGACTTGATTCACCTGAATCAGCACTAGTTGTAGCGCCCAGTAATGGAGCATTTGAAACTTCTTCCCTTGTTTCTGATTTTGGCGCAACTGTGACTGGTGTTTCTGATTTCGGTGCTGGCGATACTGACTCTTCAGCTTTCGCTGCCGATACTGCTGGTGTTTCCACAACTACTGGTGTCGTTTGTTTAACAGTAGTCGTTTGCTCTCCAGTTACAGTATCTGTCTTTGTTTCAACTTCATAACTTTGACAGCTACCAGAATTATCAATTGACACTCGCTGTCTTTTGACTTCTGTATTTCCATCTTTTAGAAAAGCCTCTTCGCTAAAATACAATTTATTATTAGCAAAAATCAAATCTCTATTTGCAATACGATTTATCTCAACCAAACTATCTACAGATAGCCCTGTTGCTTCACTAATAGCACTCAGTGTGTCTCCCCACTTAATTGTGTAGTATGATAAATTGTCTATATTTTGAATATCAGCTTTTACTTCTGCAACTGTTCTGGCTACCCAAACACCATCTTGTTCGTTAGCGGAAACAGTTGGAGCTAAAAAGCCCAGTCCCAATAAAATCACACCTGTCGCAACAATTGCACCAGTTCTTAATTTTCTAAAGCCACGTAGGGATAATGTCCCTCTAACATTTGTTTGTCTCATTATTTTCCTCACTATTTTTATATTTTTAAAAGGCAAACTCAGCCACAGCAGGCTCGTCTACCTTTGCAGTCTGGATAGGTATCTACAGGTTTTCTATTTATTTAAAAGCAAATTATAAATAAATTTTTATGCATATTTGAATATAGAAATTGTAAATTGTCCTTCCACTGAACTCCACGATTTTAGTATATCACATCCACCATCAAAAGTACAAAGAAAGCAACTGAAAGCAATGATTTTCACCACTGCTTTCGGCTCTATTTTGAATTGTTAAATATGCATTCTCTATCCAACATTCTGGAATAGAAAGACAAGATGTATCCTCTATTCCAGACTAATTTTTTCAAACTTATTCACTATCCAGCAAGAGCTCTTTTGGTTGTTTTCTGAGGAGATTGCTTGAAGCAAGCGCCATAACGAGAACCACTAGAACCAAGGCAAGGACAAAGACGATGATAAAGTCTGATGTCTGAATGGAAATGTCTAGGCTCGACAAGGTCTTGCTAAAGCCATCTACTTCTGCACCACCACCAAGGTTAGAGGCTTGAGCAGCCTTGCTGGCTTGCTTGGCAACACCTGAAGTGACATTGGCAAGAACAGTATTTCCGATTGCACGGGCTGTGTAACTGGCTAGGAAGTAAGCAGAAACAAGAGCAGGGATGGCAATCAAGATAGATTCAGTGATGAATTGCCCCAAGATACTTGCCTGCTTGAGTCCAATAGAGAGGAGAATTCCCACTTCCTTGCGACGGGCGTTGATCCAAAGACTAAGCAAGAGTGCAAGGAGAAGGACTGAGAAGCTCAAGCTACCCCAGAAGAGGAGGTTGGCCATCTTGTACATGCCAGAGATGGATTGCTCAAGAGCTGGGTAGTTAGAGGAGCTCTTCACAAGTGTGTAACTCTTCCAGTTGATACCACTGATGCCATTCAACTCTTTCATGACATCATCCAAATTCTTGTCCGCTGTTACAAAGAAGGTTGCGTCCCCATAAATAGCTGTGTCTTCTGTGTATCCATAAAGTTTTGCAGCAGTGTGAATGTCTGTGATAGCAGTGTTTTCATAGAGTTCTTGTGAGTAAGTTACTGCCGACTTATTGTGACCATCAAAAAGTCCCTTAATTGTCACTTCAACTGTTTCCTTGGCACCTTTTTCATTGTCTGCATCGTAGACATTTGAGTCCAGTTTGACCTTATCTCCAACTTTCCAGCCGTATTTGGCTGCCAAGTCCTTGTGCATGAGAATCTTATCCTTGTCATCGTTGGTTAGGTGCTCACCTTCGACTAGTTTATAAGAGCCAGAGACAAACTTGTCTTCTTTAGAGGAGTCATTGACACCTGTAATCATCAAGCTACTTCCAAAATGTTTGGCACGGTCAGGTGTTAGATTTTTCTTGGTATCTGGCGTTTCGATGAGTTCATATCCAGTCAAATCTCCGATAGCGTTGATACGTTTAACATAAGACTCGATAGCCTTGTTTTCGGTGATTTTTTTGATATCTTCCCCCTTAATATTCCCAGCACCACGTGGCGTTCCTTGATTGACGCGACGATTGATTTGCATGGAGAAGCTGTTGGTGATATTTTTAAAGGTCTCCTGAGAAGCCTTGGCAGTAGCTCCCTTGATCGACAAGCCAACCAAACTTAAGCTCGCCATGAGGAGAATAATCAGGAAGATGACGATTGATTTGAAAAACTTCCTTGTAACATAGGCAAATGCGTTGTGTAACATAGGTTCCCTTTCTAGATTTTGTTCTTTCTTATAATTCTAACAGAAAAGCTCATATTATTTCGTCGTATTGCGAGTTTCAGTCAGTTTCTTATCCTTCAATTCAAGTGTAATATCTGACGCCTGTGCCACTTCTTTACTGTGGGTGACGACGATGACACATTTACCTGTTTTCTGGGCAAGTGATTTGAGCAGTTCGACAATATCTCCAGCAGTTTTAGGGTCCAGATTTCCCGTTGGCTCATCCGCGAGAATAACTGGAGCTTCTGATACCAAACTGCGCGCAATGGCCACACGTTGCTGTTGACCACCTGATAACTGGAGAACATTCCGCTTGATCTGACTTTCATCCAAACCAAGCTCAAGCAGTGTATCCTTGCTTGCCTTTTTGTTGACCAAGCGGATATTTTCCAGTGGAGAAAGATAATCTATCAAGTTATAATTTTGAAAGACCAGGGAAATATGGTGCATGCGATGGTAAGAATAGCCCTTCTTACGAATATCCTCTCCTTGAAAAAGGATAGAACCTTCAACAGGACTATCTAGACCAGCAAGTAGGGACAAGAGTGTGGATTTTCCTGCTCCTGACTCACCAATAATACTGTAAAATTTCCCGGGTTCAAAATTATAATTGATCTGATATAGGACTGCTTCAGCAGTGTTCTTATAACGATAGGTAACATCTTGTAATTGTAATAAAGTCATGATTTCTCCTTCTTAACTAATAGATGATAAAATTTCCTTAGGCGATTTTCTAAATAAGAATAGGAAACAAAGGGCTACAGATAAGCAACTAAGCAGAACTAGAAAAACATAGGATTCTGCAAAAGATAAGATGCTGGTTGATAAACTGCTTGCTTTGGCTAGCGTGTCTTGTAGGGCTGCCTGATCTCCACTTGCGAGTAGGGTTTGGAGTAGGTAAGATGTGATGGCGTTGCCTGCAGCAAATGCTGGAAGCAAAGCTCCAAGCGATACCAAAACTACCTCTAAACAGAACTGTAGGAAGATGGAACTCTTGCCTTTTCCAAGTGCCAGAAGGATTCCCACTTCGTAGACCCTTTCTCTCAACCAGAGAGATAAGACCAGAATTAAGGCTCCGGCTCCTGCTATCAACATCCCATAAAGGAAGATGGTGAGGAAGGTTTGGAAGGTTGCTACTGAGTCTTTGATTTGTTCAAAGGCCTTGTTTTCCTTCTCGACTTGGTAGCCTTGATTTTCCAAGGCCAAGTTTTCTACCTGCTTCATGAGTCCGTCCATTTCCTTAGGATTTTCTACATAAAAGCGAGCTGCACTGACTAGAGATTCACCATTACCCAAAAGGCTTTGGCTACTTTCATAGTCTGTAAATACCTGGTTTTCACTGAAGTCTGAAGACAAGCCTGTGAATTTCTCTTGTTTTTTACCAGAAAAGATACCGACAATCTCAAACTCTACTATTTGTCCTTTTCCAGATTCGGACTGTCCAACATCCAAGCTAATCTTGTCATGAAGGGAAAGACCATTCTTCTTAGCCAACTCTTCGTGGATAAGGATTTTCTTGGAATCCCCTTTTTGAAGGTGTCGCCCTTCTTTTAGATTAAAAGCCGAACTGGTAAAGGCGACATCTCTGGATGAATCCTCAAGAGCCGTTAAGCTAACCAAATTCTTGTCCGTAGCTGACAAATCATCACGTTCCACGCTCTGCTCACCACTCACCGCGTCCTTGTCTTTCAGTTTTACGACCGTCTCAAGTTCAGGAGAGACATTTTCCAGCCCCTTAATCTTGCTCACGGATGATAAGTCCGACAACTTAAAAGTCTGTCCATTTTCTATCTTCTTAATAGAAAAAGATGTGTTGAGCGATTTGTAAAGATTGGTTTCCACTGTTTTGTTGGACTTCATCAATGTCAAACAGGCTGAAATTCCGCCTAATAGGACAAATAAAATCAGAAATAAAATAAAACTTCTCAGCCGTTTTCTGCTGACATAAGCCCAAGCTCTTTGGATTGGATTCATTTTTCACCTCCATATTTGTAAGACTATTATAAAATCCAAATATGAAATGTTTATGAAATACAAAAAAAGAGCAAAAATTTTTTGCTCTACTTGAATTAGATGAAAAAAAGAGCTAGCCTAAGCTAACCCTTATCCTATGCGGAGAGAGGGACTTGAACCCTCACGACCTAAAACGGTCACAGGATCCTTAGTCCTGCGCGTCTGCCAATTCCGCCATCCCCGCGTCGATTACTTTACTAGTATATCAACTTTTAGGATGCTTGTCAACACTTTTTTTCAATTTTTTTCATTTCACAACCAAATTACTCTGAAAGTTCATTTAGATTTTCATCTACTAACTTAGCTCCAAGTGTGTTTTTGAAATGACCTAGGGCAAATTGATGATTTTCAGGCCAGATGGAAGCAACGGCTGGTTTAACAATTTCAATGTCATATCCTAAATTATAAGCATCTATAGCTGTATGTAGGACACAGATATCCGTCAAGACTCCTGTTAATATAACTGTAGAAACGCGACGTTCTCTCAAGCGGATATCCAAGTCAGTCCCTGAAAATGCTGAGTAATGGCGTTTATCCATCCAAAAGACACGACTGTCTGAACCATGCTCTTGATAAAATGTTCCCAAATCTCCGTATAAATTTCGCCCACTAGTCCCAATCAAATTATGAGGAGGAAATAATTTGCTTTCTGGATGGAAACAATCGTTTTCTTCGTGAGCATCGATAGTAAAGAAAACGTAATCTCCTCTTTCAAAGGCTAATCGAGTCACCTTGCTAATGGCATCTGAAATCGCCTGAGCTGGAGCACCTGCTGTCAATTTTCCACTATCAGCCACAAAATCTTCTGTATAATCAATCGAAATTAAAGCCTTAGTCATTAGTAATCTCTTTTCTTCACTTCTTCAAAAATATCTGAAATCAAGACCTTAAGGTAGGTTCCCTTCATTCCAAGCGAGCGACTTTCAATAATCCCAGCAGACTCAAGTTTACGAAGAGCATTGACGATCACAGAACGGGTAATACCGATACGGTCTGCAATCACTGACGCAGTCAACTGACCTTCATTTCCGTTTAACTCCCCTAAAATAGCTGAAACAGCACGAAGTTCTGAGTAAGAAAGGGTATTGACCGCCATGGTAACAGCAGTACGACGGCGGATATTTTTCTCATCTTCTTCACGTTGGAAGTTGAGAAGCTGAATCCCAACAACGGTACTGGCAATCTCAACAAGAATCAAGTCCTCATCTTCGAATTTCTTATCATTGCGCCAAATAATCAAAGAACCAAGACGAATCCCTGATACATGAATCGGTGCAATAGTCGTCAAGCCATCTGGAAAATCGGCACGACTTTCCACAGGGAAAATACTTAAATCATGATCAACTGTCAGATTGGCTTCTGTATCGTAGATCATGTTCGCACCTTGAATATAGTCATCAGGGAAAATTTTAGTTTGGAAGAATTGTTCTACACGATCTGTATTGGTTTTGTAACGCATAAAATAGCCAAGGAGACGTCCCTTGCTATTAACGATACAGGCGTTACAGTCAATAATATCAGCCAATTGACGGGTAATCGCATTGTAGGGAAGTTCTTCCTGCAACTGCTCGTCTGAGCGCTTCAGGATAGAAGTAATTTTTCTAGTTTTTTCTAATAAATGTGCCATTTTTCACCTCGAATTTAATCGCTATCATTATAACATAAACAGCTTGAATTTTCAATTATTATCTGAAAATTGCTTATTTAATTGCAATTTGAAAAAACAAGAATATTTTTAATTAAATTGCTTCTTTTCTATTGACAAGCTCCCTATTTTTGTGTATTATAATATTACAAGAAGATAATATATCTATTTATTTATCTTTCTTTTCCATTCGGTCTCCTTATATAAAAAAGCGATTCATTTTGAACCGCTTTTTCTTATTTATCGCCCTTGTTACGAATAACAAAGCCTGTTTGCTTTTCGCTTGAAGTATTGCGTGGTTTTTTATTATCCTTACGGTAACGTTTTTCCTTATCAAAACGATCATTGCCACGACTTCCTTTTTTGAAATCATCACGACGACCACCACGACGGTTGTCTCCACGGCGATTATCACGACGGTCATCTCCACGACGACCTCCCTTAGCTTTACCACCGAAGCCATTACCTGATGGTTTAAATGGCAGTGGTTTTTCACGTGCAATCTCCACTTCAGGAAGACTATCTGGGTCTTGAACAGTCAGACTCAAGATATACATTGCCAATTCTTCTGGAGTAAATTCGGCAGCTAGCTTACGAGCATCCTTACCAAATTTCTCAAAGTTGCCACGGATAGTCTCATCTGCAAAATCACGTTCAATTTTCTTGAGAGCTACGTGTTTTTTAGCTTGGAAAGCTTCTTCTGCACTTGCAGGTTTGAGACCTTTCATACGTTTCTTAGTCAAGTTTTCAATGATTTGGAGGTAGCCCATTTCATTTGGTGATACGAAAGTAATAGACTGACCTGACTTACCAGCACGACCTGTTCGACCGATACGGTGAACATAACTTTCAGGATCTTGTGGAATATCGTAGTTATAGACATGGGTCACACCTGAAATATCCAAGCCACGCGCTGCAACGTCTGTCGCAACCAAAACATCAAGATTGCCATTTTTAAAGTCACGAAGGACACGAAGACGTTTGTTTTGGTCTAGGTCTCCATGAATTCCTTCTGCACGGAAGCCACGGATTTTAAGACCACGAGTCAATTCATCTACACGGCGTTTTGTACGACCAAATACAATAGCAAGTTCTGGTTGTTCCACATCCATGAGACGAGTCATGGTATCAAATTTTTCTTGTTCTTTAACTCGGATATAGTATTGGTCAACCAATTCTGTTGTCAATTCCTTAGCCGCAATCTTGACATGCTCAGGTTCTTTCATAAACTGAACACCGATACGTTTGATGGCATCTGGCATAGTTGCTGAGAAAAGCAAAGTTTGACGGTTTTCAGGGACACGAGAAATGATGGCCTCGATATCTTCTAGGAAGCCCATATTGAGCATTTCATCCGCTTCGTCAAGGATAAGAGTTTCAATATCTTGTAATTTCAAGGCCTTGCGTTTAATCAAGTCCAAGAGGCGACCTGGAGTTCCCACCACGATATGGGCACCAGATTTAAGAGCCTTAATTTGTTTTTCAATGCTTGATCCGCCATATACTGAGCGGACTTTGACTCCCTTACTACGACCAAAGCGGAACAATTCCTCCTGACTTTGGACAGCAAGTTCACGAGTTGGAGCGATGACCAAGGCTTGGATGGTTGCTTCTTCTGTACGGATTTTTTCAAGGGTAGGCAAGCCAAAGGCTGCAGTTTTTCCTGTACCAGTCTGAGCTTGACCGATAACGTCCTTGCCTTCAAGGGCCAAGGGAATGGTTTGTTCTTGGATCGGACTGGCTTCTACAAAACCAGCTTTTTCAATCTCTGCTAGCAAATCAGCAGACAAGTTTAATTCATTAAATTTCACGATATTCTTCTTTCTAAAGGTGGTGCGAAGCCACCCTATAGGGCTTAGTTTATACTTTTCTTTTTATGACGTATTTTCATATACTGGATATAAAATCGTGTTGCTTCTTTTCCACAAAAGAAAAGTACTGTTTTCTTTGCAACCTATCTAGTATAACACAAGAGAGAAGCAAAAGATAGCCCAATCTATCGATAAACTCATGTAAACGATTTTTCAGAGAAAATAAGGATGAAATTTCCACTATTTCATAAACTTTTTTAAAGCGTAGCAGAATTGTGCAAAAGTTTTTTTCTTATGCTAGAATGAAATTCGAATAGGAGGAACTCTAAATGTTAACTTATGATTTAATCGTTATCGGATTTGGTAAAGCTGGTAAAACACTAGCAGGTAAATTGGCTTCAGCTGGTAAAAAAGTTGCCCTCGTTGAACGTAGCAAAGCTATGTACGGTGGAACTTGTATCAACATCGGTTGTATCCCAACTAAAACTTTGCTGGTTGCTGCTGAGAAAGACTTGTCTTTTGAAGAAGTGATTGCTACCAAAAACACTATCACTAGTCGCCTCAACGGTAAAAACTATGCGACTGTTGCTGGTACAGGCGTCGATATCTTTGATGCGGAAGCTCACTTCCTTTCAAATAAAGTCATCGAAATCCAAGCTGGTGATGAAAAGAAAGAACTGACTGCTGAAACAATCGTCATCAACACTGGTGCTGTTTCAAACGTCTTGCCAATCCCTGGACTTGCTACAAGCAAAAACGTCTTTGACTCAACAGGTATCCAAAACTTGGACAAATTACCTGAAAACCTTGGAGTCCTTGGTGGTGGAAATATCGGTCTTGAATTTGCCGGCCTATACAACAAACTTGGAAGCAAGGTTACAGTCCTAGATGCCTTGGATACTTTCCTTCCTCGTGCAGAACCTTCCATCGCAGCTCTTGCTAAACAATACATGGAAGAAGACGGTATTGAATTGCTTCAAAATATCCGTACTACTGAAATCAAAAACGACGGTGACCAAGTGCTCGTTGTGACTGAAAACGAAACTTACCGTTTCGATGCCCTTCTCTACGCAACAGGACGTAAACCAAACGTAGAACCACTTCAACTTGAAAATACAGATATTGAACTAACTGAACGTGGTGCTATTAAAGTAGACAAACATTGTCAAACAAACGTTCCTGGTGTCTTTGCAGTTGGAGATGTCAACGGTGGCCTTCAATTTACTTACATTTCACTTGATGACTTCCGTGTTGTATACAGCTACCTTGCTGGAGATGGCAGCTACACACTTGAAGACCGTCTCAATGTACCAAATACTATGTTCATCACACCTGCACTTTCACAAGTTGGTTTGACTGAAAGCCAAGCAGCTGATTTGAAACTTCCATACGCAGTGAAAGAAATCCCTGTTGCAGCAATGCCTCGTGGTCACGTAAACGGAGACCTTCGCGGAGCTTTCAAAGCTGTTGTTAATACTGAAACAAAAGAAATTCTTGGAGCAAGCATCTTCTCAGAAGGTTCTCAAGAAATCATCAACATCATCACTGTTGCTATGGACAACAAAATTCCTTACACTTACTTCACAAAACAAATCTTCACTCACCCAACCTTGGCTGAGAACTTGAATGACTTGTTTGCGATTTAAGTTGAGATTTAATCGTATCGAACAGCCCTCCTTGGGCTGTTTTTACTTCTGCGGAATCTCAAATCTGTCTTTTCCTTCTTTTATGATATAATAGAAACATGAAATTAAAAACTACTTTGGGCCTTCTTGCTGGGCGTTCTTCCCACTTCATTTTAAGCCGTCTTGGCCGTGGAAGTACGCTTCCAGGAAAACTTGCCCTTCAATTCGATAAAGATATTTTACAAAACCTAGCTAAGAACTACGAGATTGTCGTAGTGACTGGAACCAACGGAAAAACCTTGACAACTGCTCTCACTGTCGGCATTTTAAAAGAGGTTTATGGTCAAGTTCTGACCAACCCAAGCGGTGCCAACATGATTACAGGAATTGCGACAACCTTCTTAACAGCCAAATCCTCTAAAACTGGGAAAAATATTGCCGTTCTAGAAATTGACGAGGCCAGTCTATCTCGTATCTGTGACTACATCCATCCTAGCCTTTTTGTCATTACTAATATTTTCCGTGACCAGATGGACCGCTATGGTGAGATTTACACGACTTATAACATGATTTTGGATGCCATTCGTAAGGTGCCTACGGCTACTGTTCTCCTCAATGGTGACAGTCCACTTTTCTACAAGCCAGCTATTCCAAACCCAGTACAGTATTTTGGTTTTGACTTGGAAAAAGGTCCAGCCCAGCTGGCTCACTATAATACCGAAGGGATTCTCTGTCCTGACTGCCAAGGCATCCTCAAATATGAGCATAATACCTATGCAAACTTGGGT
Source organism: Streptococcus mitis (assembly GCF_905187535.1). Taxonomy (GTDB): domain Bacteria; phylum Bacillota; class Bacilli; order Lactobacillales; family Streptococcaceae; genus Streptococcus; species Streptococcus mitis_BS. The sequence continues at coordinate 176,906 of NZ_CAJJIE010000028.1, read as the reverse complement.
GCCTATATCTGTGAAGACTGTGGATGTAAACGTCCTGATCTCGACTATCGCTTGACAGAACTGGTTGAATTGACCAACAATCGCTCTCGCTTTGTCATTGACGGACAAGAATACGGTATTCAAATCGGTGGTCTCTACAATATCTACAACGCCCTAGCTGCGGTTGCCATCGCCCGTTTCCTCGGCGCAGATTCCCAACTAATCAAGCAGGGATTTGATAAGAGTCGTGCTGTCTTTGGACGCCAGGAAACCTTCCATATCGGTGACAAGGAATGCACCCTCGTCTTGATTAAAAATCCAGTCGGTGCGACCCAAGCTATCGAGATGATTAAACTAGCTCCTTATCCATTTAGCCTATCTGTCCTCCTAAATGCCAACTATGCAGATGGAATTGATACCAGCTGGATTTGGGATGCTGATTTTGAACAAATCACTGAGATGGATATTCCAGAAATTAACGCTGGCGGCGTTCGTCATTCTGAAATTGCACGCCGTCTTCGTGTGACTGGTTACCCAGCTGAGAAAATCACTGAAACAAATAGTCTGGAGCAAGTTCTCAAGACCATTGAGAATCAAGATTGCAAGCATGCCTATATCCTGGCTACCTATACTGCTATGCTTGAATTCCGCGAACTGCTGGCTAGTCGTCAGATTGTTAGAAAGGAGATGAACTAATGGTTTATACTTCACTTTCCTCAAAAGCTGGCAATTACCCTTATCAGCTCAACATTGCCCACCTCTATGGAAACCTCATGAATACATACGGGGACAATGGAAACATCCTCATGCTCAAGTATGTGGCTGAAAAGCTGGGAGCCCATGTGACGGTTGACATCGTTTCTCTCCATGATAACTTTGATGAAAATCACTACGACATTGCCTTTTTCGGTGGTGGTCAAGACTTTGAACAGAGTATCATTGCAGACGACCTACCTGCTAAAAAAGAGAGCATTGACAACTACATCCAAAACGACGGTGTGGTTCTGGCTATCTGCGGTGGTTTCCAACTATTGGGCCAATATTATGTTGAAGCTTCAGGGAGACGCATCGAAGGACTAGGGGTCATGGGCCACTACACGCTCAACCAGACCAATAACCGTTTTATCGGGGACATCAAGATTCACAATGAAGATTTCGATGAAACCTACTATGGTTTTGAAAATCATCAGGGCCGTACCTTCCTCTCAGATGATCAAAAACCGCTGGGACAGGTTGTCTATGGAAATGGAAATAACGAAGAAAAAGTCGGCGAAGGTGTTCATTATAAGAATGTCTTTGGTTCCTACTTCCACGGGCCTATCCTCTCTCGTAATGCCAATCTGGCTTATCGCCTAGTCACTACTGCCCTCAAGAAGAAATATGGTCAGGACATCCAACTCCCTGCTTATAAGGACATTCTCAGCCAAGAAATCGCTGAAGAATACAGTGATGTCAAAAGCAAGGCTGACTTTTCTTAAACAAAGGAAAATGATATCAAAGAACTCCGTTATCTTGTCGGAGTTCTTTTTGTCTGTTCTTTTACCCTTCTCCCTTGCATTTTCTCTCATTTTTTGCCAAAATAGAGGGGTAGAAAGAAGGTAGCATATGTCTAAATTACAACAAATCGTAACATATCTTGAATCAGAAAAACTAGACGTCGCTGTCGTATCTGACCCCGTCACAATCAATTACCTCACTGGCTTTTACAGTGATCCCCATGAACGCCAAATGTTCCTTTTTGTCCTAGCGGATCAGGAACCCCTCCTCTTTGTCCCAGCCCTTGAAGTGGAGCGTGCAAGTAGCACTGTTTCCTTCCCAGTTGTGGGCTATGTGGATTCTGAAAATCCATGGCAAAAAATGAAACATGCTCTTCCACAGCTTGACTTCAAACGTGTCGCTGTTGAGTTTGACAATCTTATCTTGACCAAATACCATGGCTTGAAAACAGTTTTTGAAACTGCTGAGTTTGAAAACCTCACTCCTCGTATCCAACGCATGCGCCTCATCAAATCAGCTGACGAAGTGCAAAAAATGATGGTTGCAGGTATCTATGCGGACAAGGCTGTTAAAGTGGGGTTTGACAATATTTCTCTTGATAAGACTGAGACAGATATCATCGCCCAAATCGACTTTGCCATGAAACGTGAAGGCTATGAAATGAGTTTTGATACCATGGTCTTGACTGGTGATAACGCTGCAAATCCACACGGTATTCCAGCAGCTAATAAGGTTGAAAATGATGCTCTTCTCCTCTTTGACCTCGGTGTTCTGGTCAACGGCTATGCTTCAGATATGACTCGTACAGTCGCTGTTGGTAAACCAGACCAATTCAAGAAAGATATTTATAACTTGACTCTTGAAGCCCAACAAGCTGCTCTTGACTTTATCAAACCAGGTGTGACTGCCCATGAAGTGGACCGCGCTGCCCGTGAGGTCATCGAAAAAGCTGGTTACGGTGAGTACTTCAACCACCGTCTCGGTCACGGTATCGGTATGGATGTCCACGAATTCCCATCTATCATGGAAGGGAACGACATGGTCATCGAAGAAGGCATGTGCTTCTCTGTTGAACCAGGTATCTATATCCCTGGTAAAGTCGGTGTTCGTATTGAAGACTGTGGTGTTGTTACCAAGGATGGCTTTGACCTCTTTACAAGCACCAGCAAAGACTTGCTTTATTTTGATTAATATTCTTCGAAAATCTTCCCACAATAAAACGCATAGTATCAAGGTTTTTCTGTACTGACCCCAAAAAGTTAGACAAATAATTATTGAAAGGATTTAGTTCTGTATTGCACAGGACTGAGTCCTTTTAGTTTAACCTTAATTCGTTTGTTGTTGTAGTAATCAATATAGTCTACAATGGCTTGTTCCAATTGCTTAAGCGACTGAAATGACTTCTCATAACCATAAAACATCTCCGATTTCAGAATGCCAAAGAAGGACTCCATCATACCGTTGTCTGGGCTGTTACCCTTGCGCGACATAGATGCTTGAATTCCCTTACTCTCTAGGAACCGATGATAAGAGTCGTGTTGGTATTGCCAACCTTGGTCACTATGGAGAATCGTATCCTCGTAGTGTTTCTCTGTGAAGGCCTGTTCCAACATCGTTTTTACTTGTTCTAAGTTAGGTGAAGTTGAAAGATTATAGGCGATAATTTCGCTATTAAAACCATCTAAAACTGGTGATAAGTAAAGCTTTTGAGTACTTGCTGGAATGGCAAATTCTGTCACATCTGTGTAGCACTTTTCCATTGTTTTAGAGCCTTTAAATTGACGTTGAATGAGATTCTCTGCCTTCTTACCAACATCTCCTTTATGAGAAGAATATTTTCGTTTCTGTCGCACTTTAGCTTGTAAATTGAGTACTTTCATCAAGCGTTGAACTCTTTTCTGATTTACCAGATAACCACGATTTCTTAGTTCTAAATGAATCCGACGATAACCATAATTTCCCTTGTGTTCGATAAAAATGGATTGAATTTCAGCTTTAAGCTCTTGGTCCTTATCTGGTTTGTCTAGTTGTTTCAAGTGATAGTAGTAGGTCGAACGAGCTAGTTTAATGGCTTTTAGAAGAATATCTAACGAAAACTCAGTCATTAATTCTTGAACAATTTCTGTCTTTCTTCTTTCTCTTTTTTCTCCTTCAATCGGAGTTCTCTCAACTTTTTTAGGATGGCATTCTCCGCTCTCAGGTACTCATTTTCTGCTTGAAGACGTTCTAATTCTGTCCTCTCTTCAGGTCTCTTTTTTGGCTTACGTCCCATTTTAGGTACTCTCCCTCTTGTTTTCTCAACAATAGTATACCCATTTTTCTTGTATTGTGCTAGCCAATTAAGAAGTATCGTACGACTTGGGAGGCCGTATTCAAGAGAAACTCTATCTTTAGTCCAGCCTTCATGTAAGACTTTATGAATCATTTCTTGTTTTAAATCAGGAGAATAGTAACGATTTTTTCCTTTTTTGACGAACTCTATTCCGTAACGATCAATCAATTTAATCATGTACCTAAGATTAGAATTGTTTATCCCAAATTTATTTGAAAGCTTCTCTAAGCTATATCCTTGTTTTCTAAGTTCATAGATCTGAACTTTATCATCATAAGTTAATTTCATAATAAAAATACCCCAAAAGTTAGATTTTCTCTGTCTAACTTTTGGGGTGCAGTTCACTCAAACCTGATAGGATGCGTTTTTCTTATTTGAAAAACTTTTTACTCAGCCTCTTTACTTAATCTTCTTGATACTTTGACTAAGTATAAATCCTACAATCATCCCTACCATATTTTGCATGAAGTTTGGTAGGATTTCTGGTAGAGCTGCAGCCCAGCCATTCATCAATGTAGAGCCCAAGGCGTAACCCCCTACCATGGCAATCGTTGCTAAGATAAGGCCTAACCACTGAGTTTTTCCTTTAAATCCTGCGAAAAATCCCTGCAAGCCATGGTTGACCAAGCTAAAGAACATCCACTGAGGATAGCCTGATAAGAGGTCAATCAAGAAACCTGCTAGTCCTCCTACTACAGCCCCTTCACGACTACCAAAGTAGAAGGCCGTAAAGAAGACACCCGCATCTAAAAGAGTTAGAATGCCTGTCGGTGTTGGAATTTTTAAGAAATAACCTAGAACCACAGAGAGGGCGGTTAATAGGGATACAAGGGCGATTTTAGTTGTTTTGGTTTGCTTCATATTGTCTTACTCCATACTGATCTGCTTGTGCAATAGAACGATAAACGAAAGCCTTAGAGCTTTCTACTGCTAGTAAAAGTTCATCACCTTTGACTAGGTGACTGGCAATGCTAGAGGCAAAGGTACAACCTGCACCAGCATTTTGCCCTTGAATGACGGGATTTTCTAGGACTGTAAAGGTTTGTCCGTCATAAAAGACATCCATAGCCTTGTCCTGACTAAGGCGATTGCCTCCCTTGATAATGACTGCTGGCGCGCCTAAGTCATGCAATTTCTGAGCTGCTGTTTTCATGTCTTCCAAGGTTTTAATTTCCTGACCTGCCAATAATTCTGCTTCAGGAAGATTAGGCGTAATCACACTGACATGAGGGAAAAAGCGAATCAACTCTTGGCAGAGTTCACTAACTGCTACGTCGTGCGCTTCCTTGCAGACCAAGACAGGATCCAGAACCACAGGCACTCCTGGGCGTTGCTTGATAAAGTCCAATGCCTTCTCAGCCACACTGACAGTAGGGAGAAGACCAATCTTAATTCCCCCAAACTCCACATCACGCAAGCTATCTAATTCATGTTGAAAAATGGTATCGTCAGTTGGAAAGACTTCAAAGCCCTTTTCCGTCAAGGCTGTCAAACAGGTCACTGCTACAAAGCCATGCAAGCCGTTCAAGGTATAGGTAGCCAAATCCGCGGACAAACCACCACCACTAAAAATATCATTTCCAGAAAGTGCTAAAATACGATTATTCTTCATAACGAATCTCCTTTAAATATAAACCATTTGGTGCTGCAGTGGGACCTGCAAGCTGCCTGTCCTTTTTCTCCAAGATGAGGTCAATCTGCTCTACTGGCATGCGGTTATTGCCGATTTTGAGCAGTGTCCCCACCATATTACGAATCTGCTTATACAAGAAACCATTTCCTGAAAAGGTAAAAGTCAAAAACTGGCCTGTCTCATCAACCCTAAGACTAGCTTCTGTAATAGTACGAACCTTGTCCTCTACACTAGTCCCAGAGGCTGTAAAACCGGTAAAATCATGGGTTCCCTCTAATTTTTTGATAGCCTCCCGCATCCGTTCCACATCAAGCGGATAAGGAAAGTGGGTGGCATAGTGACGGCGCATAGGATTTTTGGGACGTCCTCTATCCACGATAAACTCATAGGTCTTGCTATGCTTGGCATAACGGCAATGAAAATCATCCGCCACAAGCTCAATCGAAATCACATCAATATCTTCAGGAGACTGGGTGTCCAAAGCAAAACGGAGCTTCTCCTCATCCATCTGATAAGGTAGATCAAAATGAATAACCTGTCCCAGAGCATGAACCCCACTATCTGTCCTACCAGCACCGTGAACAGTAATGGCTTGCCCTTTATTTAACCTGGTCAAGGTTTTTTCAATTTCTTCCTGAACGCTACGCGCATGAGGCTGGCGCTGAAAACCAGCAAAGACGTAACCATCATAGGAAATAGTTGCTTTATATCTTGTCATAACTTCTATTTTATCAAGAAATTAGTCTGTAAACAAGGCCCTAAATCAAATAGTGTCTGGGTACAAAAATCCAAAAAAGAAAAACTTAGGAAACCAATCCTAAGCTCTCTTTTGAAGTAGGTACATGACAAAGATAGAGGTTACAATTAACCAAGATCCTAAGATAGCAAAGACCAACATCCCATTGTGAGTTAATAAGCCAATTGCACCTAGAACGAATGGAGTCGTAAAGGCTCCGAAACTACAGCCTAAAACTGCAAATGAGGTTGCTTGATTGAGGAGTTTAGCTGGAATTCTTTCAGAGACAAGTTGAAAGACTGTCGTCAAGGCTACACTGTAGGCAAAGCCAGCCAGAATACTTCCTGCCACTACCACCCACAAGGATGGAGACAAGGCAATCACAATTTGCCCCAAGCCGAAGGTAATACCAGACCAGAGGAGCAGTTTCTCTTTAAATATTGAAATCAGGAAAGAAAAACTCACACCAGCCACAATCCCGATTAACTGCATGACACTAAGAACAAAACTAGATAACTGGGCATCTCCCAGTCCTCTTTCCACCATCAGACTTGGAATACGGATGGTAATAGCTGTATTGGTACAAACTACAACCGCCGCTTCAATAGCTAAGATAAAAATCAAGCCCTTCATTTCCCGAGTTAAGCGACTTGCTTCCTTCGTTTTTTTCTTGACTTCTTTCTTTTCTTTTCCATAAGGTACAAAGAGCAGATAAAGGATCAGAACTAAAAATCCAGCACTATAAGCTAAGAAAGTAGCTGTCCAACCAAAGGCCAACAATTGGCCGACTGCCAAGGTAATGAGAGAAGCCCCAACGACCTCTGCAGAACCGCGTAGCCCTAACATCTGAATTCTCGTTTTTCCTTGATAGCGTTCACTGATAATAGAAATGGCCTTGGCATTGATCATCCCAACACCTAAACCAAAAAGAATCCGTGTTCCAAAGACAAAAGGATAAGCTTGGTACCAAAAGGGAGCAGTTCCACTTAGTGATAAAATCAGCAATCCCAAACTGATCTGTAAGCGCTCAGGAAATATTTTTTCTAAGAAACCATTTAGTAATAACATAATCATGATTCCAAAGGAAGGCAAGCTCGCCAAGAGCTCAATTTGTTCCTTAGGATAACCTTGATAATAGTCAAACATGGCTGGCAGGGCACTCGAGATGGAAAAGGACGTAATCAAAACGAGGGAGAGAGCCAAAATACTGGCCCGTTCTAAAAATTGTTTCATGAAATCTCTTTCTATATTTCTCTTAATCTTCTACTTTTTTGATAGTCATCAAACAAGCAAGAAAAGAAGAAGCCTCTTTAGTGTACAGACTCCTTCTTAAACTCGAAAATGAATCCCTTGTGTCTTAGGATGATTTTCTCTTGATTTGCTTAATAAAGTAGAAGATAAATCCTGCCACCATATAAGCAACAAAGATAATCAGACACCACTTGAACACGACATCCCAACCCTTGTTCACATTCAAAAAGAAGTACGGGAAGGGACTGACCTTAGAATTAGGAACATCAAGTTTCAATACCAAGCCATTAAAAAGAGCAAAAATCATATACAGCAAGGGTAAAATCGTCCACACAATTGGGTCCCAAATCTTGTATTGACCCTGTTTGTCAAAAAAGAGGGTATCTGCTAAAAACCAGAGTGGAACGATATAGTGGCAAAGGAAATTTTCTAGAGTATAGAAATTAGTCGCAATAGGCGCTAAAAGGAAATGGTAAATCACACAGGTAATCATGATACTCATGGTGACCCCACCTTTTAAGCGCAAGAGACTTGATCTTTGCCAGTTTTCACCTAAACGGCTCATAACCTTTAGGAGATAGAGCGTAAAAATCGCGACTAAAAGGTTGGACAGAACCGTATAATAGAGTAACATCCCAAATCCACCATGCTTGGCGATTTCAAGATAAACTCCCGTAAAAGCCGCTAGAAACAAGAAGATACGGCTATAAAATACAAGTTTATAGTGTTTTGACATGCTTAAATTTTCTTCACAAACTCTGATTTGAGTTTCATGGCACCGAAGCCATCGATTTTACAGTCGATATTGTGGTCGCCTTCTACGATGCGGATATTCTTCACGCGCGTCCCTTGTTTCAAATCTTTTGGCGCACCTTTTACTTTTAAGTCCTTGATGAGAGTTACTGTATCACCGTCAGCCAATTTATTCCCGTTGGCATCGATAGCAACAAGACCCTCTTCTACATCTGCAACTTCAGCAGGATTCCACTCATAAGCACACTCTGGGCAAACCAGTAGGGCACCGTCTTCGTAGACATACTCTGAGTTACATTTTGGGCAATTTGGTAGGTTGTTCATGGTTTCTCCTTATCATCATTCACTATTCTTTGAAAATCAAAATTTCTCGAACAGCAACTATTATACCTTAAAATCAGCATTTTGACAAATATAGAAAAAGCCGATATCAATCTATCGGCTTTTCTACATCTACATTCTTTTTTTAGCCTCTGCTTTGATTTTTTCAACTACTTCTTGAATGTTCAAGCCAGTTGTATCAAGGTAGACAGCATCCTCTGCTTGTTTGAGAGGCGAAGTCTCACGATGACTATCCTTGTAGTCACGCGCAGCAATTTCCTCTTTTAGAGTTTCAAGGTCTGTTTCAATTCCCTTGGCAATATTTTCCTTGTAACGGCGCTCTGCTCTTTCATCAACAGAAGCTACTAGGAAAATTTTTAATTCTGCTTGTGGCAATACAACAGTCCCAATATCGCGACCATCCATGACAATCCCACCTTGCTGGGCAATCTCTTGTTGGAGAGAAACTAGTTTCTCACGAACTTCAGGAATTGCCGCAATAGCAGAAACGTGATTGGTCACTTCATTTTCACGGATAGGATGGGTAATATCCACATCTCCTACAAAGACAAGCTGTTCTCCAGTTTCTGAGCGCCCAAAGCTGATTGGATGCTGGTCCAATAAGTCTAAGAGTTCTTCAACTTGTTCAACTCCTAATTGGTTCTTGAGAGCCATATAGGTCGCTGCACGATACATGGCACCTGTATCGAGGTAAGTATAACCAAAATCCTTGGCAATAATCTTTGCGACCGTACTCTTGCCACTTGAAGCTGGACCATCGATAGCAATTTGAATCGTCTTCATTTATGACTCCTATCTAGTCTTAATCACATCTCCAGGATTTGCAAACCAAGATCCTGTAGCCATATGCCCAGGATTCAAAGCCTCTAACTGAGCAATCGAGATTCCTGCACGAGCGGCAATGGCTGCTTCTCCTTCTCCAGCCATAACTTTTGTAGTCCCTTCTGGATCATTTGGATGTTCTGAGCTACTAGATGACTCTTCTACCTTCTCCTCTGAACTAGAAGATGCCTGCTCTGAACTACTACTAGAAGTAGAAGAAACTTGCTCTACTTTTGTATCTGAATCGTGAAAATCTTTCAAGGCTGCTGTGCGATTACTCCCACCCGATGAAAGATAGATAAGAACAATAATCATCACAACTACAATCACAAAGAAAATACTTGCTAAAATAGTCAAGATACGATTAGCCAGCACTCCTCCACCTTGTTCTCTCTTACGACGTTCTGATCTTGTTTCTTCTTGATTCTCATAAATATCTTCTTGCCACGGTTCTTTTGCCATACCTTACTCCTTGTTTTTTTTTACTTTTCTTATTACAATATAAATATGAAAATCACACTTATACCTGAACGTTGCATTGCCTGTGGGCTTTGCCAAACTTATTCTGAATTATTTGATTACCACGATAATGGAATCGTGCGTTTTTACGATGACCCTGACCAACTAGAAAAAGAAATCTCTCCTAGTCAGGACGTCATAGAAGCTGTTAGAAACTGTCCGACACGTGCCTTGATTAAAGATTAACTCTAATATCGACAAGAACGTTCCACTCCTTCTAGTTTAGCATATTTCCATGCAAAATTATAGTCTTTTCTCTTTATTTTTTTCTGTAAAATCAGGAAGGTCACTTTTTTCTTTGACGAGATAAAGTGGTCTTTTTTTAGTCTCTAGATAAATCTTACTGATATACTTGCCGAGAATCCCAATGGTCAAGAGTTGAATCCCACCAAGGAAGAGAATAACAGCCATCAGAGAGGTCCAACCTGATGTCGGATTGCCCAAAATGAGGGTCCGAACCACAACAAAAAAGGTCATAAGAAGAGAAATAAAACAAGATAGGAGACCTGCCACAAAGGCGATAATCAAGGGAAAATCTGAAAAATTAACAATCCCTTCAATGGAGTAGAAAAAGAGTTGCCTAAAACTCCAACTGGTCTTGCCAGCCTGCCTTTCGACATTTGGATAGTCCAGATAGTGGATTTTAAAGCCGACCCAGGCAAAGAGTCCCTTCGAAAAGCGATTGGACTCAGTCAAGCTTAAAATGGCATCCACTACAGATTTTCTCATCATGCGAAAATCACGGACACCTGAGGGCAGGGCTACTGGGCTAATTTTTTGCATAAGGCGGTAAAAGAGATCAGCACATAAACTACGAAAGAAGGGTTCTCCCTCCCGACTAGTTCTGCGTGTACCAACACAGTCCAAGTCTGCATTCTGGTCTAGTAAATTTTTCATCTCAAGCAACATACTCGGAGGATCCTGGAGGTCTGCATCCATCACCACCACTAAATCTCCTGTCGCATATTGTAAGCCTGCATAGAGAGCTGCTTCTTTGCCAAAATTTCGAGAGAAAGAAATATAATGAACTGCCGGATTTTGCTCCCGATAGGACTTTAAGAGTTCCAAGGTCCCATCACTTGATCCATCGTCGACAAAGACATACTCAATTTCTGTTTCCAAATCTGGAAGTAAAGCTTCCAAAGCCTGATAAAAAAGAGGAAGTACTTCCTCTTCGTTTAAACAGGGGACAATGATTGACATCACCATCTTAGTCTTCAAATCCATTTGGATGCTTGCTTTGCCAACGCCATGCGTCTTCACACATTTGGGTGATGCCTAATTCTGCTTCCCAGCCGAGTTCTGCTTTGGCTTTTGCAGGATCTGAATAGCAGGCTGCGATATCCCCTGGGCGACGGTCTACGATACGGTAAGGAATTGGACGTCCCACCGCTTTTTCCATGTTTTGGATAATTTCAAGAACTGAGTAGCCTTTACCTGTTCCAAGGTTATAAACGTTTAGGCCTGAACCTTTTTGGATTTTTTTCAGAGCTGCGACGTGACCTTTAGCCAAATCGACAACGTGGATATAGTCACGAACACCAGTTCCGTCTTCCGTATCGTAATCGTCTCCAAACACTTGCACTTGCTCTAATTTTCCAACGGCTACTTGAGTCACATATGGCAAGAGATTGTTTGGAATACCGTTTGGATTTTCTCCCAAATCTCCGCTCTCATGAGCTCCGATTGGGTTGAAATAACGAAGTAAGACCACATTCCATTCTGAGTCCGCCTTATAGATATCGGTCAAAATTTCCTCTAGCATAAGCTTAGTACGGCCGTATGGATTGGTCACTGAAAGTGGGAAATCTTCCAAAATTGGCACTGTATGAGGATCTCCGTAAACTGTCGCAGAAGAACTGAAAATAATGTTTTTACAGTTGTTTTCTTCCATGACCTTCAAAAGACTAACAGTTCCAGCGATATTGTTGTCATAGTAGGCAAGAGGAATACGGGTAGATTCACCGACAGCCTTCAAGCCAGCAAAGTGAATGACACCAGTTGGTTCTTCTTGTTTGAAAATGTCACGAAGAGTATCTGTATCACGGATATCTGCCTCATAGAAAGGCACTTCAACTCCTGTAATTTTCTCAACAACTTCTAAACTTTTTCTGTTACTATTCACAAGGTTATCCACCACAACAACCTGATGACCTGCTTGGATTAACTCAATAACAGTGTGGGTTCCGATAAAACCTGCTCCACCCGTTACCAAAATCTTTTCTTGCATCTTTTTTCCTCGATTCTCGGATTATTTTTTCTTATTTTACCATTTTTGATAGGGAATGTCATTTGCCATCCTAGAGGGGAGGATAAAATTTCAGTAAAATGCTTATACTCTTTGAAAATCTCTTCAAACCACGTCAACGTCGCCTTGCCATATATATGTGACTGACTTCGTCAGTTCTATCCACAACCTCAAAGAAGTGCTTTGAGCTAACTTCGTCAGTTCTATCCACAATCTCAAAGCAGTGCTTTGAGCAGCCTGCAGCTAGTTTCCTAGTTTGTTCTTTGATTTTCATTGAGTATTATTCGCTTTTTACTCGTTTGACATAGTTTTCAATTGGGTAGTTTAGAGGGTCCAAGGTTAACTCCCTATCTTGAATCAGTTGAGCTAGATGGTAACCAATGATAGGACCCGTTGTGAGGCCTGATGAACCTAGTCCACTAGCAGCATAGACACCTGCTAATTCTGGCACCTGCCCAAAGAAAGGTGAGAAATCACTGGTATAGGCACGGATTCCCACACGCTCAGCTCTTGAAGTCGCTCTAGCTAAAACTGGATAGTGAGGCAAGGCTGCCTCCTCCATTTGTTTAAGCAAGGTTTCATCTACCGTAAAATCAAATCCCATGTCATTTTCATGAGTAGCTCCTAGGGATAATTTCCCACCTGCAAAAGGAATCAAATCCCACTCCCCTTCTGGCATAACAACAGGGTAAGCTTCCATGTCTTGGCCAAGCTGATAATCTCGGAGTTGCCCCTTTTGGGGACGAACATCTACTTCATAACCTAAAGGCTCTAACAGGTGTCCCAACCAAGCTCCCGTCGCCAAAATAACCTGATCAAACACCTCTTCGTCAATCTGGTAGCCTGATGCTAACGGTGTCAGAGTCACTTTTTCTTTGACCAGCTTGACCTGACTGGCTTCCAGCAAATGAGTCACTAAGAGTTGACCATCTACTCTCGCTCCACCAGAAGCATAGAGCAAGTGATCAAATCCCTGCAAGCCAGGGAATAATTCATTAGCTGATGCTTGATCCAGAATGGCTAATTGCCCTATCAAAGGAGATTCTTCTCTACGCTGGAGGGCTAGTTGATAGAGTTCTTCCAACTTAGTTTCATCCTTTTTCAGGAGAAAGACTCCCGAACGCTGGTAAAAGTCGATTTCTTGTCCTGACTTCTCTAAATCAGCTAATAAATCCACATAAAAGTCAGCCCCCAAGCGCGCCATTTTGTACCAGGCCTTATTGCGGCGTTTGGAAAACCAAGGGCTGATAATTCCTGCTGCGGCCTTGGTAGCCTGACCTTGTCCATGGTCAAAGACGGTTACTTCTAGGTCACTTTCTTTAGAGAGGTAGTAGGCAGCTATTGCTCCCACAATTCCTGCTCCGATAATGGCAACTTTTTTCATTGTTTTCACTTTCTAACTAGATATGGTGGAAAGGATTGGTCGATGCTTGACTAGGTACAATATCGATTGTCCAGCCATTTTCAGCCTTCCATTGAGTAAGGAGTGCAGAAATTTTTTCTACAAAAAGCACTTCGATATAGTGGCCTGGGTCCAATGCTAGCAAACCATCAGACAGCATATCCTGAGCAGTGTGGTAGTAAATGTCACCAGTGATATAGACATCTGCCCCCTTAGCTAAAGCATCCTTATAGAAAGACTGCCCGCTACCACCACAGATGGCCACTCTTGAGATAGACTTCTGCAAATCTCTCTCTTGATAATGAACCATTCGAAGACCATCTAGACCAAAGACTTGCTTGACATGTTGAGCCAATTCCCCAAATGTCTGAGGCCGAATATTTCCAATACGTCCAATTCCACGTTCTGGACCTGTCTCCTGCAGATAGGTCGTTTCCTCAATACCTAACATCTGACAGAACCAGTCATTAAGGCCATTTTCAACGATGTCAATATTGGTATGGCTGACATAAACTGCGATGTCATGCTTGATGAGATCAATGTAAATCTGATTTTGCGGACGACTAGATACCAAGTCCTTGATAGGACGGAAAATCGGCGCGTGCTTGGCAATAATCAAGTCCACACCCTTTTCAATGGCTTCAGCCACCGTTTCTTCACGAATATCGAGAGCCACCATGACCCTTTGGATATCCTTGTCCAAAGTGCCAATTTGCAGACCACGACTGTCTCCCTCCATGGAAAATTCCTGAGGGCAAAAGGCTTCATACACGTTAATCACTTCACTTGCTAACATGGAGCACCTCCTTGATGGCTTGAATTTTATCTACTAGAACTTGACGTTCCTCCAGATTTTTTTCTGGGATTTGTCCGAGGGCAAACTCTAGCTTAACAGCTTCTTTTTGCCATTTTTGGACAAAGATTGGACTGACTTCTTTGGACAAGAAAGGTCCAAAGCGAACATCACTGGCTGATAGCTTCATTTGTCCTGCTTCCACCACCAAAATCTCGTAAAACTTGCCAGCTTCTTCTAAGATGCTTTCAGCTACAATCTGAAATCCGTTCTCTTGTAGCCAGATACGCAAGTCGTCTTCACGATTATTGGGCTGAAGGATCAATCGTTCTACATTAGCTAACTTGTCCAAGCCTTCTTCTAAAATCCTAGCAATCAAACGACCACCCATACCAGCAATGGTAATGACAGACACTTGGTCTGCCTCTTCAAAGGCTGCCAAGCCATTGGCTAAACGAACCTGGATTTTCTCCTTTAGGCTGTGAGCCTCAACATTTTTGACTGCAGATTGGTAGGGACCTTCCACCACCTCACCTGCAATGGCACTTTCGATTTTTCCTCTTTCGACCAAGTCGATAGGCAGATAAGCATGGTCACTTCCCACATCTAGTAAAATAGCTCCCTGTGGCACAAAGGAAGCCACTAATTCTAATCTCTTTGAAATCATTTTCTCTCACTTTCCAAAACTCTATTACCTCTTATTATACCACATTTCAGCTGGCAATCTTGTACCTAAAAAGACCGCAATCCACAGATTGCAGCCTTTCTTTATTTTCTGGCTTGATAGCGACTAGTCAGGATGAAAATCACGGTAAAGACCAACATCATGACACCATAAACAGGTAATGTTTGTCCTGTTAAGGTTGAAATTTCAAGCAGTTTTTGAATTCTTGGGAAGAGAGCTGTGGCTAGGAAGCCTCCTACTGACCAAACAATCAGGAGGACACGCCATAGGGTAAATGGCATGCAGGCTCTAAATACAGATAAGAAACCAATTGACCCCAAGAGATAATAGAGTAGAGTTGAAATTTCTAACTCAGACCAACCTTGGCTACTTCCAAATATTTTCACAAAAAGAACGCTGAACACAACCATGAGAGCACTTGGTAGAGCACGAAGCATGGATCTTCTGAGGAAGTTTGGCTCAACAGGTTTGATATTTCGCTCAAAAGTCAGAACGAATGGTGGGAACCCTTCCACGAACTGGTCAATCATGGTAATCTGGATCGGAATGAAGGGGAAAATCAAGATCCACTCAGACCGACCTAGTAAAGCACTGGCGATACAGATAACTGCGAGCAAGAATGAGTAGATGGTCTTTATCAAGAAAATCGGTGCAATGTGGGCAATATTATTAACCACACGACGACCTTCAAAAAGAATCTCAGGAACATCATTAAAGTCAGAGTTCAAGAGAACCAGATTGGCAATCTGACGAGTCGCTGGATCTCCCTCAGCCATCACGATAGAACAATCCGCCTCACGAAGGGCCAGGATATCATTAACTCCATCCCCTGTCATAGCTGTTGTATGCCCCGCTTTTTTCAGTGTTTGGATGATGAGTTTCTTTTGATGAGGGGAAACACGTCCGAAAATAGCTGTCTCCTCAGCCATAGTAATCAATTCCTCATCCGTAATTTTTGAGCAATCTACATAACTGTCATAGTCTGCAAAACCAGCCTTCTGGGCAATGCTGGATACCGTAACTGGATTGTCCCCAGAAATGATTTTGAGTCCCACTTCTTGAGAACGAAGATAGTCCAGCGTCTCAGCTGCTCCTTCTCGTATCGGGTCCAAGATTTCTAGCAAGGCTAGAGCCTGAATATCAGATGGTTTCTGTGGTTTGTGATGGTCTAATTTCTCCTGACTGAGAGCTAAGACCAAGACACGTGACCCTCTCTCCAAGGCCTCCCTGGCTTCTGGGGCTTCAGAGTCCAGCAACATCTCAGGCGCACCTAAGAAAACTGTCCCCAAACCTTCCAATTCCATAGCTCCCCACTTGCGATCGCTTGAGAAAGGAAGATTGGAAAGCATAGGATAAGAAACTTCTCCCACAAAACGCTTTCGAATAGCTTGGGCTGTTGGATTTTTATCTTCACTATGAGCCATGTAACTAGTCAGGATGCTGGCAATAGCCTCTTCATCATAATCTTCCATCAGCGGAAGAACAGCCTCCACCTGCATTTTTCCTTGGGTGATGGTGCCCGTCTTGTCCAGACAGAGCATATCCACGCGCGCCAGGGTCTCAACAGAGTACATCTCCTGCACCAAGACCTTTTTCAAGCCCAACTTAATCACTGCAGTCAAGAGCGAAGTAATGGTCAAAAGGGCAATTCCCTTAGGCAACATTCCCAGTAGGGCTGTCGACGAATTTACAACGGACGACTTAAGAGGCAAACCTTTTAAAAGCAAGGCTTCTAGCAAGAGAGCCAGACCAAAAGGAATGATAATCTTCCCAGTAAAACCTGCTAACCTATCCAGCGATTTCATGATACGGGAGTTAATAGGTTTAACGGTCTTGGCTTCCAGCATGAGTTTGGCAGCATAGTTGTCTGCACCTACATGGTGAACTTGAGCCAAAACCGACCCACTGGCTAGGAAACTTCCAGACAAAAGCAAGGCTTCAACTTCCTTTTGCACCAAATCACTTTCCCCCGTCAACATGGCTTCATTGACTTCCGCAAAGCCTTCCAAAACCAAGGCATCACTAGGAATCTGCTCTCCTGCAGACAAACGAATGACATCTCCTAACACCAATTCTTCAGGATTCAGAGCCACTTCTTGGCCATCACGGATGGTTTTGACCTTTTCCTTGGTCATGAGATTGAGCTTGTCCACCATGTGTTTAGCCCGCAGCTCGGTCACAATTCCAGAAAAAGCGTTAAAGCAGATAACAGCAAAGAAGACCAGATTGCTCCAAGCCTGCACAAAGGCTAGTGCCAAAGCAATGGCAAAGTTCAAAGCGTTAAAAAGGGTAAAGACATTTCGTTTGATGATTTGCCAAGTGCTGGTACTGGCCGAAGCAGTAAAATCATTGACCAAGCCCTTAGCCTGTCTTTCCTTGACTTCTCTTTGGGTTAATCCCATAATCTTATTTTTATCCATAAATTCTATCATATCATTTTTTCTAAAAGAATTCTAATCTCACCCCAAATATGCACCTAGTCAAGGGAAAAGTTTGCCAGCCCTCATTTGATAAGGTATAATAATAACAAGAAAATAATCGAAGGAGATCGCATGTTTTATACTTATTTACGTGGATTGGTTGTCTTGCTCCTATGGTCCATCAATGGCAATGCCCACTATCATAATACTGATAAAATTCCTAATCAAGATGAAAATTATATTCTGGTTGCCCCTCACCGTACCTGGTGGGATCCTGTTTACATGGCCTTTGCGACCAAGCCAAAACAATTTATCTTTATGGCCAAAAAAGAACTCTTTACCAACCGTATCTTTGGATGGTGGATTCGTATGTGTGGTGCCTTTCCTATCGACCGTGAAAATCCTAGCGCCTCAGCCATCAAATACCCTATCAATGTCCTCAAAAAAAGTGACCGCTCTCTCATCATGTTTCCAAGTGGGAGCCGCCACTCAAACGATGTCAAGGGTGGCGTAGCACTGATTGCCAAAATGGCCAAGGTCCGTATCATGCCGGTTACCTACACAGGTCCTATGACCTTGAAAGGCTTGATTAGTCGTGAACGTGTCGATATGAACTTTGGAAATCCAATTGATATCTCAGATATCAAAAAAATGAATGACGAAGGCATTGAAACAGTCGCCAATCGTATCCAAACAGAATTTCAACGTCTGGACCAAGAAACGAAACAATGGCACAATAATAAAAAACCAAACCCACTCTGGTGGCTTATCCGCATCCCTGCCCTCATCCTTGCCATTATCCTCGCTATCCTAACCATCATCTTTAGCTTTATCGCAAGCTTTATCTGGAATCCAGATAAGAAAAGAGAAAAACTTGCTTAAATAAATACAACAATCCCTTGGCAAAAGCCAAGGGATAAATTTTTTATTCGATTTTCCATTTTTGGGCCAACCAGCTGGAAAAGGCTAAAAATCGTTCAGCTACTTGTTCATGGTGTCCATAAGGGTCAAAGACAAACTGGCCGTTCGGATAGCGTTTCTGAAGACTGGTATGGATCTGCTCAGCATAGACTGGTGCTTGAGCCAAGCGATTAGTGTGGTGTTCTCCTTCTGTTTGACCATTCTGTAAATACAGCAAACAGTCCAAATTTTTCACATTTTCTTCCTTGCAGTAGGTCACAAAATCAGGATACCAAAAGGAACCGCAGATCGAAAAGACACAGGAAACCTTGTCAAAGCTGAAAAGACTGTAGACTGCCGCCAAACCACCTAGTGAGTAACCTCCATAAGCAAGGCGAGTTTCGTCCAGGCGATAAAGTGACTGCAACTTGTCTAAAAGGCCTCCAAATAAATGATCATGATAGACGTTTGCCTGACCGCCAAAATCTGGAGCTCCATCTCTCAGAGCCGATGTCGCCCAGGGAGTATAGTCGTCTAAGCGATTTTTAGAGGTCAAACCCACCAAAATCACAGATTCGGAAAGGGACGATAGGAAGTCCAAGTTTCCATCATTCAATAAAATTGCCGGATAGGTTTGATTGGGGTCGTAGTTAGAAGGAAGGCTGATTTTGACTTGAATTCCTTCCCAATCAAACTCATTATTTATTGATAAAGTCATTGATTTTCTCAAGGGAATCAACCACTGCTGGACCATAGTCCATCAATTCATCGTAAGAGATGTTCATGATTTTTTGATTCTTAATTGCAGGAACGCTTTCCAAAACAGCATTTGCCTTCATCAACTCTACTGCTTTTTCATCCAATTTTTTATTGCGGTCGCTGGTTACATAGATAATCAATTCAGGATCCATTGACACGAGATTTTCCAAGGTCAAGCCTGATGTCCCCGTAGCAACGTTTGTATAACCAAGTTGGTTCAACAAACTTTCTTGCAAAGCAGACTTGTAGGCACCGAAGGTTTGATCATTATAAGCAACCATAATCAAAGCCTTTTTCTTTTCACCTTGGCTTGCTGGATTTGCTTTCTTAACAGCGTCAATTTTAGTTTGTAATTGGGCTGCGTATTCATTGGATTTTTCCTGAACATTAAAAATCATTCCAAGATTTTTGACATCTTCTACGATATTCCCCAAATCTTGCTGAATTGTTGAGAGAGAAGCTTTTTGAGTATAAACTGGGATTTTGTTTTCATTCCAAGTGCTAACTGTCCCCAAGGATTTTTCAGAAAACATCATGTTTCGCCCCATCACAGCGTCTGGCTCATAAGAAAGAACTGTTTCTTGTGAGACTGTTTTTTTATCTCCAATTTGAGGAATCGTCGCGATCGCGTCCTTGTATTTGTCCGTCACAGCATTGTCTGGATTGAGCATGCCAGCAATTTTATCTTTCAAACCTAGTTCCAATAAGATTTCAGTTGTTGAAAGATTGTTTGTAATAACTTTTTCAGGTGCCTTGTCAAAAACTTGTTCAACTTCAGTTCCTTTTGCATCATAGGTTTTGACCGTTAGCGGATAAGTCATCTCTGTGCTGGCCTTTTGACTTGTTTCTGTGCTAGATTGTGTGGTAGCTTTTTCTGTAGTAGTATTGCCACAAGCTGCCAAAGTTAAGGTAGCTACTGTTACGAGTAAAATGCTTAGTGTTTTTTTCATATTGTTTTCCTTTTCATTCTTATAAATAGTGAATCATGGCTTGCTGATCCTCGGTCCAAGTCACTTGACTTTGAACTCCATATACAGTTTGCAATGACTCAGGGGTGATGGTCTCCTTTGGAGTCCCTTGGTAAAGGATTTCCCCCTCTTTCATCAGATAGAGATAATCCGAATAGCGACAAGCAAGTTGAATATCATGCAGGACAGCTAGAACATTGACCTTGAGATTCTTCACAATGGCCAACAAGTCTAGCTGATACCTGATATCCAGGTGATTGGTTGGTTCGTCCAGGAGCAAGAGAGTCGGTTCTTGCGCCAAGGCGCGGGCTAACAAAACTCGCTGTTTCTCTCCCCCCGACAGGGACGAATAGAGACGAGTTTTCTTCTCGAGCATATCCACCTTAACGAGGGCATCTTGAACGAGCGTAAAATCCCTTTCCCTTTCCTTCTGTAAAAAAGAGAGGTGGGGAGTTCTTCCCAGCAAGACGATTTCTTCAACTGTACAATCAAACTGCAGTTGGTTAAACTGGGTCACAACTGCCATTTGCTTGGCTGTTTCTTTGAGCGTCCATTGTTCCAGAGGCTTTCCATCTAGGCTTATCAAGCCTTTGTCCGCCTTTTCCTGACGATAGAGGAGTTTAAGTAGACTGGTTTTCCCGCTTCCATTTGGTCCTAGTATCGTGTGAAATTGATTCCCTTCAACTTTAAGAGAAACTCCCTTGAGGATTTTTTTCTCTCCCAGTCCAAAGTGGACATCCTGACAAATCAAGTCCATATCAGCTCCTCACCTCCCTTCGCCTACCTCCAACAATGTAGATAAAGAAGGGAGCACCTACTAAGGCTGTGAAAATACCAATAGGAAGCTCTGCGTTTGGAATGATGATACGAGAGAGTACGTCTGCCCAGACCACAAAGAGGGCACCCAGCAAGGTTGCAACAGGAAAAAGCCTCTTGTAATTCGTTCCTACTAATCCTCGAGCTAAATGTGGAGTAATCAGACCGACAAATCCAATAATCCCACAGGTTGCCACTAAGACTGCTGTCAGCACAGCCACCATTGTCACATAAAGATACCAATAAAAGCGTAAAGGAATTCCCAAAGTTAAAGCAGCCTCATCTCCCATCATCATCGCATTGAAAACACGATACTGAGTAGAGAAAAATAGAAAGGCTATTCCTACTACTATAGTTGGCAGGACCAAGTCTGCCCAGGAAGTCCCAGCGAGCGAACCCATTGTCCAAAACTTAATGGTCATCACACTATCCGCATTAGCGCCGACTGAGATAATAAAGTTTGAAAAAGCCAGAAAGAGAGCGTTGACCACCGTTCCTGATAAAATCAGACTAGAAGTCGTCATCCTTCCCTGCATAGAGGCAATGATGAGGACAGAAATTGTTGCCAAAATAGCTCCAAGAAAAGCTCCAAGGCTAATCATCACTTTTAAACCAAGAATGATGCTCAAAGTTGCCCCTAGAGTTGCACCCGCAGATATTCCTAAGACATAAGGCTCAGCGATGGGATTGTTCACTGTGGACTGCATCACGCTACCACACATAGAAAGGCCTGCTCCCACTATCAGACCTAACAATACTCGGGGAAATCTCATGTTCCATACAATGACAAGAGTGGACTTGGAAACCTCTCCTATCTCAAGAGGAAATCCTAATCTGCTCAAAATAATCCGATAGGTATCTCCTAGATCAATTGCAACAGATCCCATTGAAACTGCTAGAAAGAGAGAAATCCCTAAAGTAGCTAGCAAAATAACTAAAAGTAACACAAATTGCTGGTCTTGTCGGCTTCCAGAAAATTTGGAAAGCATGCAAACCTCCTTTGATAGAATCTTAAAAATTTAGAAAATTCTCATGAAAAGTATACCATATTTTCAACTGTGTAACAAGATGAGAACAAATGAATATAGTTGGTTTTATTGTGCTAGGAACCGTAACCGAAGATTAAACTTGAGTATGTCGAGGTAAGGTGACAACATAAAAAGCCCTCTGAAGTCAGAGAGCTGATTTGAGCTCGGGCTAAAATCCTAGTGAAAAAGATGGAACTCCTTGTGTTCATCGAACACGGTGTCGTTTCCCTATTTTCATACGGATTTCTTACGCCCTTAGCATCATGATTCTTGCTGGATAAACCGTTTATAGACTAGGCGAAGATTGTACAAAAAACTTTAGTGAAACAAAAATATCTCCCCGAAGGGAGAGAATCTGGTTTATTTTACCTTACAGTGCTAGGAACCGTAACCAAAGATAATACTTGAGTATACCAAGGTAAGTTGATAACATAAAAAAGCCCTCTGAAGTCAGAGAGCTCCAGTCTTGCTGGATAAACCGTTTATAGACTAGGCGACGAGGCGAAGATTGTACTAATGGTACATCGAGCCGAAGCCAACGAAGTATAGAAACGGTTTAGACGCAAGATTAGCGACGAAGTCCTAGAGAGTTGATCAACTCACGGTAACGGTTAACGTCGTTTTTACGCAAGTATGCAAGCAAGTTACGACGGCGACCGATTTTTTTCATCAATCCACGGTAAGTAGCGTGGTCTTTTTTGTGTTGTTTGATGTGTTCGTTAAGGTGGTTGATTTCCCAAGTAAGGACAGCAACTTGAACCTCTACTGAACCTGTATCACCTTCGTGACGTGCATATTGTGCGATGATTTCATTTTTTTTCTCTTTTGAGATTGCCATGATGTTTCTCCTTTTTATTTGGCTTCATCCGAGTGACAGGTTGGCATGCCTGTAACCAAGAAGAAGTTATTTGTCTTTACGACAATCCCTATTCTACCAATAACTAACTTCTTTGTCAACAGATTTACTTTCTTGTTTTAAACATGCTATAATAATCATAGCAAGAAATCTAAGTTGTCTGTTTTTTAAAACGAGGTGATTATCATGCCTAGATTCTATTCCCATCTCCCCTATTATTTGGTCATCTTTTTTCTTTTACTGGCCACTTTATGAGTTGTTATCACTAATCATTTCTGACCCCCTTTTTCTCAAGAGTCTCTACGTAAATAATATTCTCTTCTTTACACCTCTGGTAATCTTGATTGTATCGCTACTTTATAGCTACCGTTTCCGTTTCTCACTTTGGTGGTTAATTGGTAACGGACTGCTCTTTTGCTTTACTATCATAACCTTTGGTGAGTTTATACTAATTTACTTGCTAATCTATGAAACCTTGGCTCTGGTGGACATGGCTTCCGGTATTGGCATCAAGCATATTCTACAAAAATGAAAAACAAAAAACTTTCACAAAATCCTTGAAAAATCTCACAATCATGCTATAATAATCCATAGAGACAAGTCACTTAGTCCCTTTCTACTAGAGAGTGCGTGGTTGCTGGAAACGCATAGAGAGCCTAAACTGATACTACTCTTGAGTTTTTTATGAAAACATAAAACGGTGGCTACGTTAGAGCCAATCAGAGGTGTCCCTCTCTTTTGAGGTACATAAATGAAGGTGGAACCACGTTGCGACGTCCTTTTGAGGATGTCGCTTTTTGTTTTTCTATCTTTCACAATCCTCTGTCCCTGTTTTCAGAATAGGGTTAACATATTCGTCAATAATATAAGTAAGGAGAACATCATGATTAACATTACTTTCCCAGATGGCGCTGTTCGTGAATTCGAATCTGGCGTTACTACTTTTGAAATTGCCCAATCTATCAGCAATTCCCTAGCTAAAAAGGCATTGGCTGGTAAATTCAACGGCAAACTCATCGACACTACTCGTGCTATCACTGAAGATGGAAGCATCGAAATCGTGACACCTGATCACGAAGATGCCCTTCCAATCTTGCGTCACTCAGCAGCTCACTTGTTTGCTCAAGCAGCTCGTCGCCTTTTCCCAGACATTCACTTGGGAGTTGGTCCAGCTATCGAAGATGGTTTCTACTACGATACTGACAACACAGCTGGTCAAATCTCAAATGAAGACCTTCCTCGTATCGAAGAAGAAATGCAAAAAATCGTCAAAGAAAACTTCCCATCAATCCGTGAAGAAGTTACTAAAGACGAGGCCCGTGAAATCTTCAAGAACGACCCTTACAAGTTGGAATTGATTGAAGAACACTCAGAAGACGAAGGCGGTTTGACCATCTACCGTCAAGGCGAATATGTAGACCTCTGCCGTGGACCTCACGTCCCATCAACAGGCCGTATCCAAATCTTCCACCTTCTCCATGTAGCAGGTGCTTACTGGCGAGGAAATAGCGACAACGCTATGATGCAACGTATCTACGGTACAGCTTGGTTTGACAAGAAAGACTTGAAGAACTACCTTCAAATGCGTGAAGAAGCTAAGGAACGTGACCACCGTAAACTTGGTAAAGAGCTTGACCTCTTCATGATTTCTCAAGAGGTTGGTCAAGGACTTCCATTCTGGTTGCCAAATGGAGCGACTATCCGTCGTGAATTGGAACGCTACATTGTCGACAAGGAGTTGGCTTCAGGCTACCAACACGTCTACACTCCACCGCTTGCGTCTGTTGAGCTTTACAAGACTTCTGGTCACTGGGATCATTACCAAGAAGACATGTTCCCAACTATGGACATGGGTGACGGGGAAGAATTCGTCCTTCGTCCAATGAACTGCCCACACCACATCCAAGTCTTCAAGCACCATGTTCACTCTTACCGCGAATTGCCAATCCGTATCGCAGAAATCGGTATGATGCACCGTTACGAAAAATCTGGTTCCCTCACTGGTCTTCAACGTGTACGTGAAATGTCACTCAACGATGGTCACCTCTTCGTTACTCCAGAACAAATCCAAGAAGAATTCCAACGTGCTCTTCAGTTGATTATCGATGTTTATGAAGACTTCAACTTGACTGAATACCGCTTCCGTCTCTCTCTTCGTGACCCTCAAGATACTCATAAGTACTTTGACAACGATGAGATGTGGGAAAATGCTCAAACCATGCTTCGTGCAGCCCTTGATGAAATGGGCGTGGACTACTTTGAAGCCGAAGGTGAAGCAGCCTTCTACGGACCAAAATTGGATATTCAAGTTAAGACAGCCCTTGGAAAAGAAGAAACCCTTTCTACTATCCAACTTGACTTCTTGCTTCCAGAACGCTTCGACCTTAAATACATCGGAGCTGATGGTGAGGAACACCGTCCAGTTATGATCCACCGTGGTGTAATCTCTACTATGGAGCGCTTTACAGCTATCTTGATTGAGAACTACAAGGGTGCCTTCCCAACATGGCTTGCACCACACCAAGTAACCCTCATCCCAGTATCTAACGAAAAACACGTGGACTACGCTTGGGAAGTGGCTAAGAAACTCCGTGACCGTGGTGTTCGTGCAGATGTAGATGAGCGCAATGAAAAAATGCAGTTCAAGATCCGTGCGTCACAAACAAGCAAGATTCCTTACCAATTGATCGTTGGGGACAAGGAAATGGAAGACGGAACAGTCAACGTTCGTCGCTACGGACAAAAAGAAACACAAACTGTCTCAGTTGATGACTTTGTTCAAGCTATCCTAGCTGATATCGCCAACAAATCACGCGTTGAGAAATAAGAGATAAAATCCTAGCTACCTAAAAAGCAACAACTATTTCAGCTGTTGCTTTTTATATTTTTACTCAATGAAAATCAAAAAGCAAACTAGGAAGCTAGCCGCAAGCTGTACTTGAGTACGGTAAGGCGACGCTGACGTGGTTTGAATTTGATTTTCGAAGAGTATTATTTAATCCGAGCTAGTAGTGATTGACCAAACCACCACACAAGATTTGCTTTCATGAGTTAGATAAGGTCAATATCCTCAATCCTTGTCTGCTTCATTTTCTTTTACGAGATCTTTTTGTGAATCTTTTTCAGAGAGTTTTTGATCAATATACTTGTCAATGTTTTCATAAAATTCCTTGGTCGCTTCACTATCTAATGTTGGCGAGTTCTGAACTTGATTCACTTTCAATTGAACAGATTGAATACCGTAAGAGGCTTGTTTTTGGTGGAGTGTTTCTAATTCTTCTTCTGAAATCGGATCTCCAACAACCGTCAAGACCAATTCATTGTTACTTGACTTGTAGACTTGATTAATAACCGTATAATTGGCGAACTCTTTTCCTACAAACTGTTTGATCCCTTCTTTGCGCGCTTGTTCTATTGTCAGAGTAACTGCCGAATAGCTAGCTGGAAGAATCAACAATACAATCAAAGATATCAAGCCAATTCTCATTTTAATGCTCAGCTCTTTAAATGAAGTTAAAGGAGATTTTCTCATCAAAATTCTTGTTCCAACAATGTTGGCTAGCATGATAAAGACACAGTTGATCAAGAAAAGATAGAGAGCCCCCAATAAAAATCGTACATTCCCATTAGCTAAACCATAGCCAGCAGTACAGATAGGCGGCATCAGAGCTGTAGCAATGGCTACTCCTGGCACGATATTGTTTGCTTCTTTTTTCCTTGAACCGATCACACCAGCAATCCCACCAGCAATAGCAATGAGGACATCCCAAATGGTTGGAGAGGTTCGTGCAATCAACTCGCTACTTGCATAAGACAAGGGAGAAATCCAGAAATACAGAGTCGAGACAAGCAAACTGACCAACACTTGAGTCAATAAAACCTCTAGAGATTGCTTGATTAAACGCGTATCAAAAATAGCTAAACCGAATCCCAGTCCAACAATCGGTGTCATGAGAGGTGAAATCAACATGGCTCCTATAATGACAGCTGTTGAATTCATATTTAGTCCGATAGAGGCAATAAAAATTGCACACATCAAAATCGCTGTATCTCTCAATCGAACATGAAGGTCATCGTATAATTTCTCACGGTATTCCCGTGTTGAATAATTGGCAGTCATTTGTCCTCTCCTCTTTCCTTATTTAAATTGGTATAATAATTAAAAATAACAGCTGATAAACAGCCAAAAAATATGAGCCCATAAATCGTCAAGAAGACACTGGTAATCCTTCCAATCAAGGTCACAGCTAGGAGATCCCCGTAGCCGACAGTCGTCGAAGTCACAAAAGCATACCAAAGACCGTCTCCGTAATTTGTGATAGCAGGTTCAACTAGGAAAAGCACGCCTCCTGACCCAAAAACAAAGGTCACAAAACTCAGAGCAAACCGAGTAAAACCCGTAACCTGCATAATATGCCATAACATTTTTAAACGTTTCATTTGTTCTCCTTATTCATACTAGCTCCTGACCGAGCCGTTTTTTTCCAATAATCAAAGTGAAGATAGGACATGATCTCCATCACCAAACCCCAGTCCAACAATCGGTGTCATAAGAGGGGAAATCAGCATGGCTCCAATAATGACAGCTGTTGAATTCATATTTAGGCCAATAGAGGCAATAAAAATCGCACACATCAAAATCACTGTATCTCTTAATCGAACATGAAGATCATCATATAATTTCTCACGGTATTCACGTGTTGAATAGTTTCCAGTCATTGGTTACTCCTTTTATTTCGTATAATTTTGTTTCTGCATGGATGATGGTAGAGAGACTTCTGTCCAATCTTACATATTTTTCTTCTCACCTGTTATTCTTTTGAAAATTATCCTTTAAATATCCGTCAGTCCATCCTTAACATTATATCAAAAATTTTACAGTCTTTCTTCGAAGAAATCTATCAATTGAATAGATAGATGAAGCAAGAAATTTTTGTTTCCTTATCCGAAGAAGGAAAAACGGTATCTCCTGAACCTTGATACTATGCGTTTTATTCTTTATAATTTAGCTATTTCAAAATTACAAGTTCTCCATTCTTAATTTCCCAAACTTGGTCAAACTTACTTAATAATTCGTTTTGGCGATGTAAAGTAACAATGACGGCACTTGGTAGTTCCAGAACTCTTTCCAATTCCATTTTAAACTGATTAGTATCCAAGGCAGAGAAAGGTTCGTCTAGGATAAGCAATGGATTTTTACGATTTTTCTCACGATTTAAATACATTCGTTGTTGCTGACCACCTGACAGGGATTGTGGTGGAATTTTTTCAAAATCTTCTTCTCTGAATTTTTCATTGAAACTATTGAATAGCGTTACATTATTTTCATAACTCGAAATAAATGTATGTTCTTGTTGCAGAATCATACCGAATCTTCCCCAAAGATGGTCCAAAACAAGCCCATCTAGCACAATTTGTCCTTCAAAATCTTCATCTGTTCCATTTAAAATGTTGAGAAGACTACTTTTTCCAGACCCATTCTTACCAATAAGCGCAATTTTATCCCCTTTTTGAATCGTAGCGGAAGTAATTATCAATTTTGATTCTCCCAGTTGTTTGGAAATGTTTTTCAAAGTAATCGTATCAAAAGAATGTTGAGGTGCTTGAACTGAAACGGGTCTCCCAACAATGTTTTGAAAACTCTTGATTACAGGCTTTACGGACTCTAACATTTGTAAATCATAAAGGATTTCCTGTATTGGTTCAGAAAAAGCATTAATATATCCGAAACTCGCCACCACCTCAGGAATACCGAGTTGCTGGTGAGATAGAGAGTAGGCTAAATAAATAAACAGAACAAGACTAATGAATTCAAAAGAAACACCTGTCAATAAGATGCCTGTAATTTTTGTCAAACCATACTTAAAATACTTATCCTGCAAATTCTTTAGAGAACTCTTTTGTTGATTCAAAAAATGCGACATAGTTAGTTTATTTACCAAATGATGTCCCATGAGCAAATCCTCCAAAGTTCGATAGTAATCTCCTTGTTTTTTCAAGTAAACCTGTCTACGATTAGCGGTCAACTTCCCAACGATTTTAGGAATTTGAATACTAATTCCAGTAGAAAAGATTAAAATCAGTGATACAATAGG
This sequence comes from Streptococcus mitis, assembly GCF_905187535.1. Classification (GTDB taxonomy): domain Bacteria; phylum Bacillota; class Bacilli; order Lactobacillales; family Streptococcaceae; genus Streptococcus; species Streptococcus mitis_BS. Next base: position 148,072 of record NZ_CAJJIE010000028.1, on the reverse strand, counting down.
ATTAATTGTTCTGCTAATAATGAAAGCGTAAATGATGATACGTAAAATTTGTTTGATAAAACTCATCAATGGAGGAAGGTAATCCTTTTCCAACGAATCTAGGTCATTAGATTGATAGGAAATATACTCTGCTACTGTTTTCTGCTTGAAATCGTGATGACTGAGTCCCAGAAGTGAACGAAACCACTCATTTTTCAAAGTAGTCGAAAAGATAATCCCCTGCTTCCAATCAAGTATCATTTGGATATAGTTACAACTCAAATAGCCAGCCACTGACATAGAGTAACCATATAGAGCTACTTGATAATCCCCTTTGATTAATGCCTGCGTGAAATACGGTAACAAAGCTGTGCAGATATTCGATACTACACCAAAAAGAAAATTAAAGAAGAGATACCATCTAATAGTTTTAAGATATGGTAGCATATACGATACTCCTTGCTAATGCGTTTTTTTACATATCTCAGAACAATCTCTACTATTCCTTATTTCAGATAGTGCGATACTCAGACATTGAGTGCAATAATTGTAAATCACACAAGTTCTGCAGTTTTTACTATCATTCAAAATATAATTTGCTATTTTGTAAAATATAGGTCTATCCCATGTTTCTTTGATAGATGTAAAATGAATATTTCCAACACTTCTATTGAAAGTAAGCTTTTTCAGTTTTTCTAACGATTTAGGCTATTTCGTGACACACCCACAATCCGTGAAAATTCTGGTTATATCAGATTATGTGATTTTCGTAAGAATTTTATATTGTCTCCAATCATGGTAGTCTCCTTTTACTTGATAAAACTATTATAACATTTAGAAATTAAAAACTGGTTCAAAATCAATAGGATGTGTGTATTCGATACATTCAATAAATTCTTGGAAACAGTTCTACACCAGTTACACAAATCTATATACACCTATCTCATTCAAAATAAAAAGAAAGCTGCAGTTCTTTTAATCCTGTATCAACGATTCATTCTGAAATCGAATAGGAGACATTTCCCAAGTCTACAATTCACTTCATCTCACATTAATTTTTGTAATTCACCCTTAGTTTATAGATTTTATACTCAACAAAAGTATAAAGCATACAAAACTTCACTTTGAACCAGTATTTATACTATATTCCGTATTAAAAATTCTATTATTGGTTTTGTAAAAAACAGTCTTCAAATATCCTGAAATATAGCAAAAAGAGATTGGGTAAAAACTCATTGTCTCTTCTCACTCAAGGACTAACTTTACTTGAGCAAACTGAATCCGCACTATCGTTCCTTTTCCAACCTCAGACTCGATACGAATCTGGTGCCCCAGTTCTTCAGAAATTTTCTTAGATAGATAGAGGCCAAGTCCAGATGACTGCTGAGTTAGGCGTCCATTATATCCTGAGAAGCCACGTTCAAAGACTCGGAGGACATCACTGTTTTTTATCCCGATTCCCGTATCCTTGATACAAAGCTCTTGCCCCTCCATATAAATCTCCAGACCACCTTCCTTGGTGTACTTGAGACTGTTTGAGATGATTTGCTCAATAACCACTAGCAGCCACTTTTTATCCGTCACGATTTCTTTATCAAGGTCATGTAGATTGACATTTAGGCCTTTTTGAATAAAGAAAAGAGCATATTTACGAATTATTTCCTTGACCAAATCCTCAATTTGAACCTGCTTTAAGACCAAATCATCATGAAAACTTTCTAAACGCAGGTATTGTAAAACTAGATTGGTATAGGAGTCAATCTTGAAAATTTCCTGTTCTAATTGCTGCTTCAGTTGGCGGTCGGCTACTTCTGCAACTAAGAGTTGACTAGCTGCAATGGGGGTCTTAATCTGATGAACCCACAAGGTATAGTAATCCAGCAAATCCGTCAATTTTCTTTCTGAATCTGACCTCTGCTGATAAAGTTCCATCTCACGCGCTTCTAATTTTTCTGCTAAAACTATTTCCAAAGGAGATTTGGCTTCCCTCTCCCCATAGAGAATTTCCTGACGATAGACCTGCATTTCCACCAATATGTCCCAAGTGAAAAATAAGATGGTTACAAAGCAACACAAGAGGAAAAAGTAGAGAAAGTAAATTCCCAAACTGGCAAATAAAAACTGAAAGAGTAAGAGCAGAAACGTCAAAGAAATCAGATAAACAAACAGACGACTACGGGAACGCAGATAGGCTAGAAAAAATTGTTTCCAATCAAGCATGCTTTAATCCGTACCCTATCCCTTTCTTGGTTTCGATAAATCCTACCAAGCCCTGCTCTTCCAACTTTTTACGCAATCGAGCCACATTAACAGATAGGGTATTGTCATCAATGAAAAAGTCACTGTTCCAAAGTTCCCGCATGAGATCGTCACGCGCTACAATATTGCCCGCATGCTCAAACAAAACTCGTAAAATCTGGAATTCGTTCTTGGTCAAATTCAAGACTTGCCCTTGATAATGTAAATCCATTGATTTGGTATTGAGGATAACACCAGCATATTCCAGTAAACTCTCGTCACGCCCAAACTCATATGAACGTCGCAACAAGCCCTGAACTTTGGCTAAAAGAACCTGCTGGTCAAAAGGCTTGGTCACAAAGTCATCCGCCCCCATATTGATTGCCATGACAATATCCATAGCCTGGTCTCTCGAAGACAGAAACATGATGGGGACCTTGGAAATCTTGCGAATTTCCTGACACCAGTGATATCCATTAAACAAGGGCAAACCAATATCCATGAGGACCAGATGAGGCTCCGACTGAACAAATAGACTCAAAACTTCCATAAAGTCTTCTACCAGGACCACTTCAAATCCCCATTCAGAGAGCATTTTTCCGACTTGTTGACGAATAACCTGATCATCTTCTACTAATAAAATCTTGTGCATCTGATTCTCCTTTGCTAATTTTAGGAGTCTTAAATCCTTTAGTATAAATAGAGGGCTTAGTATCTAATACTTTTTTGACATTTCCTTGTCACAACAGCTCAAAAACAGATAGTGAATAACCCCATTGATATCATACCTTATTTTTAGACATAGTGCCAGCACTACCCTTTTATTTTTAATTTTTTCAACCTTCATTTCAGTTCTTTTATCCATCCCCTTAACCAAAATTTATATCTATTCTTCCAAACCTTGAGTGTAGTTAAAACGACACTCTATACTCTTCTAACATTGAAACGCTCCTTATCGAGTGGTATCCGTAAAAAGTTCTAGCTTTCAGATTGACAATCTGAAAAAGATTTGTTAAGATATGAATGAACAATATTTAATATTCATTCAGAAAAGAGGTGAATCAAATTGGACAAAAAACAGACTTTGAAATCCGCAGCTTATGAAGTTTTTTCAAAAAAAGGATACAAGGCGACAGGAATTTCAGAAATTGCTAGACAAGCTCATATGGCAGTCGGATCTTTTTATAACTATTACGAAAGTAAAGAAGCTATTTTTTTAGATATCTATATTGATGAAAACAGCCGTGTTCGCCAAACTATGATCGAAGAACTGGATTGGGAAATTGATATGATTGATCTTATTAGTCAACTCTTTGCTCAATCCAGAGCACTCGTTTCTTCCAATAAAATCCTTGCAGAATGGTACAATCCTGCCATAGCAGATGAGTTGCATAGCTACTATTCCTCAGAAGAAGGGAAAGTCACGAATCCATTTCATCAATTTCTCGTGAAAACCTTTACTCATCGTTTGCAGGCTGAAGGCCATTCTCCAGAAAAAATTCAAGATATTTTACAAGTTTACAACCTATTTTACTACATGGATATGCATATCACAGAAAATGATTTTCCAGATATTAGCAAAACTGTAGAAATACTAGCAACCAACTTCATTAAAGGAATACTGAAATAAAGAAATCTTTTCTTTATTTTTTGGAAATTATTGAATGAAAAAAAATATTATTCATTCATAGAAAATTACTACACTATAGGAGTTAAAAATGAAACGAGGGAAAAAAATGTTCATAATTATTCTAACTACACTTGGAGTGCTCGGCTTTATATCTTGGGGAATCATTACCTATCTTGGACGAAGTCAAACTTTATCGATAAAATCCATTGAAAATCCCAGCGGAGATTTGTATTTAGTTCACATCACAAAACCAAAAAATCAAATATGGAAAGCTGGCTCCTATGCTCAGTTTAAGCTTCCTGACAGTTCGTTTAGTCTAGACAAAAGTCCAGTAAAGGAGAATCAGGCTAGCCGATGGCTAACCCTTGCTTCCACTCCTGATGAGGATGAAATTCTTATTGTAACCCATAATAGTGGTAGCGTGTTTAAGGAAACCTTAACACATTTACCAGCTGGTAGTAAAATTGAGATGAGTTGGCTGGAGTCATCTTTATCTGTTAAAGACAATGACCAAGCACTGGTTTGTTTTGCCTCTGATGTCGGTATTTCTACTCTACGTCCAGTTGTGAAAGAGTGGGCTGGTAAGCGCTCCATCATTCTTAATCATTTAGACAAAGGAGTAAACATTTTTGATAATGAGTTAAGAGAGCTTAGTAAGAATAATCCGAATCTAACTTATAAAACTAGCGAAACCTTTTCTCAAAGCCAAGCATTTTTAAAAAATGCGGTTATGAAATACGGTAACCAAGCTATTTATCTCTTAACCGGCCAACCTGATGATATAAATGAGATGAAAAATTTCTTAAAAGAGAATGGGATTGACGACAAACAGATACAAACAAGTATGTTTAGAGGTTTGAAATAAAAGCCAACTGTCTTCTATGTGTCTGAATCATACCATTATAGGTCGGTATGTAGAGAGCTCGTACAAACCAACTAGTAAATTCTATGTGATTGTGATAAGATAAATAAAAAGAAAGGAGCTCTTATGGCCAATATTTTTGACTATCTGAAAGATGTCACACACGATTCCTTTTACGACCTTCCTTTAAATGAATTAGATACTCTAGCCTTAACAGAAATCACCTACCTCTCCTTTGATAATCTGGTTTCCACAGCTCCTCAGCGACTTTTAGACCTGGCTCCTCAGGTTCCAAGAGAGTCTGACATGTTGACCAGCAAAAATCGCCTCCAGCTATTGGATGAGCTATCTCAACACAAGCGCTTCAAAAATTGCAAACTCTCCCATTTTATCAACGACATCGACCCTGAGCTGCAAAAGCAATTTGCAGCTATGACCTACCGCCTCACTCTCGATACCTATCTGATTGTTTTTCGAGGTACAGATGACAGTATCATTGGCTGGAAGGAAGATTTCCACCTGACCTATATGAAGGAAATTCCTGCTCAAAAGCACGCCCTTCGCTATTTAAAGAACTTTTTTGCCCACCATCCTAAGCAAAAGGTCACTCTGGCTGGGCATTCCAAGGGAGGAAATCTAGCCATCTATGCTGCTAGCCAAATTGAGCAAAGCTTGCAAGATCAGATTACAGCAGTTTATACCTTTGATGCGCCTGGTCTCCATAAAAAACTGACACAAACCGAGGGCTATCAAAGGATAATGGATAGAACCAAGGTCTTCATTCCACAAGGTTCCATCATCGGTATGATGTTGGAAATCCCTAACCACCAAATCATCGTGCACAGTACTGCCTTAGGTGGTATCGCCCAGCACGATACCTTTAGTTGGCAGATTGAAGACAAGCACTTCGTCCAACTAGATAAAACCAACAGTGATAGCCAACAAGTTGACACAACCATCAAGGAGTGGGTGGCCACAGTCTCTGACGAAGAACTCCAGCTCTACTTCGACCTCTTCTTTGGCACCATTATTGATGCTGGTATTAGCTCCATTAATGACCTGTCTTCCTTAAAGGCTATCGAACACATTCATCATCTCTTTGTCCAAGCTCAATCCCTCACTCCAGAAGAAAGGGAAACCATGGGACGTCTTACCCAATTATTAATTGATACCCGTTACCAAGCATGGAAAAATAGATAGTACCTTTCAAAAATCAAATGTATACAAAACAAAAGACCTAGAATACATACTTTCATGTGCATTCTAAGTCTTTTTAAATAGAATCTGACTACCAAATAACCCCTTTATAGGCTATCAAAATGAGGACTGATAGCAGGACATAAAAGGCAAAGAAAAGCCATTTCATTTTGACACAGAGCGCTACGTACTCCCGAATAAAAGCAGATGGTATGTAGTAGCCTGCCGTCCTACATCCGAGGCCATCTCCCTTCATATTTAACTTACGCGCATAGGTACTGGTACGAAAAACATGATAGTCATTCGTAACAAAGAGGAATTGAGGTTTTGCTATCAGTTTCTCGCCAAGTTCCTTAGAAAAGAGAAGGTTCTCGTAGGTAGTCCTTGATTGGTCCTCCAGGATAATCCCATCTTGGGGAACATCGGTCTCTTCAAGCAGATAGTTTGTAATAGCCTGCGCTTCAGAAATCTTCTCATCTCCTCCTTGACCACCACTAGCAATGATTTTGATATGAGGATTCTTAGAATTGTGGTAAGCTTCTACTGCCTTATCAATTCTCCTCTTTAGCAAAGGTGTTACCTTTTCTCCGTCTAACAAACCTGCACCATGAATGATGATAAAATCATAATGCTTCTTCTTAGGAATAAAGAGATACAAGATAGAGTACAACATAAAACCCACAAAAGCAAAACCAAAAATAAAGTAAGAATAAGCAATAAATGCAAATAAAATGTTTAGAAAGTGATTGGTGTAAAATAATTCATTTCTATCACCCAATCGAAATGACATCAAGGCAAAAAATAACAAAATGACTATTCCAAGGAGCATGGAGAGATAATTAGCCTTTGAACGTCCCTCTCGCTTCAGCAAGATAAGGCCATTATAGATTAAAAAGATGCCACTTAGAAAAAGCAGTATCGGAAGTAAAATAAAGGGAAATATAAAAAAAGCGAAATGAATCTTCTCATACCCATTTTGATAAAAAAGGTAGCCTAGATAAAAATAACTGGAAATGAGGGATAATAAGAATAATACTGGATTCCACAAACTTCTATTATCTTTCCAAAATGACACTATAAAGGCTAATACAATTCCTATAACAAGATACATTTCTTCCTCCTTTAATGATTCTATTTTATCACAATTTTACATAGAGAAAAAGAGGGCATCTACCCCTCTCACTCCTTCATTTGACTCTCTGCATCGGCTACGACCTGTTCTAGACTGGTCTGACCAAGCTCAGCCTCCATAGCCAGCTGGATTCTCTCCAATTTTTGATCCAAAACATCATGAATATGAGCTCCAACTGGGCAATTTGGATTTGGATTGTCATGAAAACTGAAGAGTTGGCCTGTCTTACCAAGACATTCGACCGCTTGATAAACATCTAAAAGACTAATGTCTTTGAGATCCTTAACAATCTCTGTTCCGCCCGTTCCGCGCGCGACTGAAATCAGCTCTGCCTTCTTCAACTGGGACAAGGTCTTTCTGATAATGACTGGATTGACCCCGACACTAGCAGCCAGAAAATCACTGGTCACCTTGCTTTCCTTCCCCTCGAGGGCAATAATTATCAGCATATGAGTCGCAATGGTAAATCTACTTGGAATTTGCATCCTCTTCTCCTTTTTACGAGGCTACCCTGCCTCTACTCTTCTTTTTCTATTATTATACCCTTTTTAGTTGTAATGTCAATCGTTACCACTTTTCAACCAAGCATCTAATTCCCTATCATAGCCCTCTTTCTGGGCTAATTCTCTCAGAAATTCCTGATGATGAGTATGGTGGATACCATTGACCAGACTTTCATAGTAAACCTCAAAATAGGGAAGTTTGAGGTCTTTAGCCAGCTGCAATTCAGCTGCCACATCGTAGTCTACCCGTCGGAAGTCCATATCTACCAAACCCTTGTCATCAAACTCTAAAATCATATACTGGGCCCGCAAGTCCTTCCGCAACTGAGCATCTAGAAAGAAAGGCTGCCCAATCGAACCTGGATTGACAATTAATTGCCCACCAGTCCCGTAACGAAGCAACTGCTGGTGAATATGACCATAAACAGCAATATCACAAGGCGGATTGGTCACCAAGCGGTCAAAATCCTCTTGCGCTCCAGTATGAATCAACTCACGCCCCCAGTTCTTATCAGGCAGATGGTGGCTAATTCCTACCGTCAAATCACCAAACTGACGATGGAGCTGGAGTGGTTGATTGTGGAGCAGTTCAATTTCTTCTAGGGAAATATCCTCTAAAACATACTGACACTGGCGCAAAAGATAGCGTTGACTGGGGCGAGTATTATCCAATTCCTTGCGGACACCATGCCAAAGACTGTCTTCCCAGTTTCCCAAAACTCTAGCCGTAATCGGTAGATCAGCCAACAAGTCCAAAATCCTTCTACGCCCTGTCCCTGGCATGAGAATGTCTCCCAAAAGCCAGTATTCATCCACTCCTAGCTGCCGAGCATCTGCCAAAACAGCCTCCAAGGCGGTGGTATTTCCATGAATATCTGAAAGAAGAGCTATTTTCGTCATATCCATCTCCTCGTTTTTTCTCTTGCAATAAGTATAACATAAAAAGTCACAGCTAGAGAAATCTAGCTTTTTTTGATATACTAGATAAAGATATTAGACAAGAGGAAGCGAATGACCCCGAATAAAGAAGATTATCTAAAATGTATTTATGAAATCGGCATAGACCTGCATAAAATTACCAACAAAGAAATTGCGGCCCGCATGCAAGTCTCTCCCCCTGCCGTAACTGAAATGATTAAACGGATGAAAAGTGAAAATCTCATCCTTAAGGACAAGGAATGTGGCTATCTACTGACAGACCTCGGACTCAAACTGGTCTCTGAGCTCTATCGTAAGCACCGCTTGATTGAAGTTTTTCTAGTTCATCATTTAGACTATACGAGTGACCAGATTCACGAGGAAGCTGAGGTCTTAGAGCATACTGTCTCTGACCTCTTCGTGGAAAGACTAGATAAACTACTAGGATTCCCCAAGACCTGCCCCCACGGAGGAACCATTCCTGCCAAGGGAGAACTCCTAGTTGAAATCAATAACCTGCCCCTTGCGGATATCAAGGAAGCTGGATCCTACCGTCTGACTCGGGTGCACGATAGTTTTGACATTCTCAGTTATCTGGACAAGCACTCACTTCACATCGGTGATCCGCTCCAAGTCAAGCAGTTTGATGGCTTCAGCAATGCCTTCACTATCCTCACTAAAAATGAAGATTTACAAGTGAATATGGACATTGCTAAACAACTCTATGTCGAGAAAATCAACTAATTTCTCAAGTCCCCCACTAACCCTGAAAGTTTAATTTTCAGGGTTTTATTTTTATCATTTGATTTTGCTTTCATTTTATTATAAAATCGATGTAAAAAACAAGAAAGATACCTTAACCTATGAAAAAATCACTAAAAATTTTTGCGACATCTAAATGGTTTGACCTCTTCGGGGTTGCTTTGGTCGTTGGGATTGCGATTGCATCTGGTTACCTCAACTCCCGTCTCGACAAATTCGTAGACTGGGGACCATGGACAGCTCTTGTTCCCTTTGGATTGATTTCCGTAACCAACGTTGGGATTTCCATGTTATCCACTCGTTTCACGGGGAAATTAAGCAAATGGGGAAATTACTTTGGTATTGTTAATACCATTTTGTCCGGTGCTATTGATTATATCCTTGGAAATAAGGCGGCCATCATTACCTATCCCGTCACCTTCCTCATTTATACCTTTGCTATTAAGAAATGGGAAGCTTCGCAAGAAGGCAGACCCAACCAAATGAGCCAAAAACAGCTAAAATTGGCGGCCATCATCATTTCCATCATCGCCTTCCTCTTTGCCTTTGTGACAAACTTTATCGGCTATGGAGGAAAGATGAATCTCCTTGCCTATGTAACAACCATTGCCTTTGCACTCTCACTCATTGCCAATGCTTTTAACGCATTGAAACTAACAACTCAGTGGGGCTTTTGGTTGATTTACAATTTCGTTCAGCTGACAAAAGCTGGTATTCAAGGAAATTTTGCCAATATCGGAAAATACATCTTTTATATCCTCAATGCAATCGGAGCTTTATTTGTCTGGAATGATGAAGAAGTAAGATAATAGAAGAAAACTTAAATAAAAAAACAAGTCGACTTAAGAGAATCTCCCTTCTGCTATTTTTATCATTTTACTTGTAACTCCCATTCTTTTGGAGTAGAATGAAGTTAGATAAAAGAGGGAGGTCATCTTATGAAAAAACTCTTTAGAATCCATTTTACAGCAATTGCAATCATTGATTTGCTACTATTCGCATTTTTTAACAAAAGACCCGAGACATCTTTGGAGTGGCTCTTGCTATCTGGTTTTATTTTCCTCCTTACTCAAGGACTCCTGTTATTTCGCTTGGTTGTCCGACTCAAACATCAATTCGCTGAGATTTATCCTCAAATCAATAAAAAGATTCGCTTCTACTATTTAGGGGTTCTCTCCATTGATTTTCTATTTTTTGTCCTCTTAGCCTTCATTAGTTCTCAGCGTTTTTACTCTCTTATGCCAATCATCACTGCTTGCCATTCTACTTTTTATTATATGACGGCTGACCACCTAAGAGAAAACTATCCAGATTTTTACGACAAACACATCTCTTTATGGGAGTGTCTATAAGGAAAAGGAGGTTTTAGCATGAAAAAAATCATCTTCATCAAAACCATTCAACTCCTTGTCATTGATGGAATCATGCTGGCATTTTTGGCATTTAAAAAGGGGCTTACTTGGGATTGGATGTTGATTTATAGCGGTTGGCTCATTTTCTTTCATCCTGTGCTATTGACTTATCTTTCTAACCAACTTTGTGACCACTTCAGTCAACTCTATTCCCAGATTAGACCGAGATTCTGGCGTTTTGCCTTACAAATCCTCCTATGGGATAGCCTGATAATTCTCTCTTTAATATGTTTAAGTGGTATACCACTTTTTCTTCAGGGAACTCTCCTAATCCTAGGTCATCTCATCCCTTCCTATCGCATAAGCCAAAACCTGAAACAAGATTTCCCAAAGGCCTATCAGAAACAGATTTTATTTTGGAGTATTTTATGATAGATGAGAAAAACCAAGCCGGCTGGGCTTGGTCTTTCTTATCTATTTTTAGTATCAAGGATAATGGTGACTGGTCCGTCATTGACCAGCTCAACCTGCATATCCGCTCCAAAAATACCTGTCTGAACGGGAACTTCTTGTGCTAATTTTTGATTGAAAGCATTATAGAAGTCTGATGCCATATTAGACTTGGCTGCACCTGTGAAGGCTGGACGATTGCCCTTCTTAGTATCCGCAAAGAGAGTAAACTGAGAAATAGAGAGGATTTCTCCCTCAATATCTTTGACAGACAGGTTCATCTTGCCTTCTGCATCTGAAAAAATCCGCATATTGACAAGCTTTCTCACAGCGTAGTCCAAATCTTCCTCTTGGTCCTCTGGTCCAACACCAACCAGCAATAAAAGCCCCTGATTGATTTTCCCATGAACCTGACCTTCGATACTCACTTGGGCTTTTTTAACTCGTTGGATAATGATTTTCATAATAGCCTTTCTAGTAAGAACTAGGACAATTAGCCGTTGGTCCGTTTGACAGAATAAACCTCTGGCACGCTCTTGATCTTGTCCACAACCGTAGTCAGCGTCGAGAGGTTGGCAATGCCGAAGGACACATGGATATTAGCAAATTTCATATCCTTGGTTGGTTGAGCGTTGACTGTTGAGATATTCTTAGTTGTGTTTGAAAGAACTTGTAGTACATCGTTCAACAGTCCTGTACGGTTGAGTCCATAAATATCGATATGAGCCATATACTCCTTATTTGAGCTAGAGTACTGATCTTCCCATTCCACATCAAGGAGACGTTGCTCATAGTTTTCTTGGGCACGCAGGTTCATACAGTCCACACGGTGAATAGCCACACCACGCCCCTTGGTAATATAGCCAACAATATCGTCACCAGGCACTGGATTACAACACTTAGCAATCCGCACTAGGAGGCCTGATGCACCTTCAATGACCACACCACCCTCATGCTTGACCTTGAGGGTTTCTTTATTTTCAACCTTGATCTCGCCACCTTTGACAAGTTCCTCTGCTTCAGCCTTGGCCTTGGCACGTTCTTCCTCACGACGTTCCTTCTCAGTTAGACGATTAAAGACAGTAATAGCACCGATTTCTCCAAAACCAATGGCCGCAAAGAGGGATTCTTCTGTCTTGTAGCTGGTCTTTTGAAGGACTTGGTCCATATGACGCTTGTCCATGAATTTATTGGCCACATAGCCATTTTCTTGGAACTGGGCCATCAGCATTTCACGACCCTTATTGACAGACAATTCCTTATCTTGGTTTTTAAAGAACTGACGAATCTTGTTACGCGCCTTGCTGGTCTTGACCATATTGAGCCAATCACGGCTCGGTCCAAAGGAGTTAGGGTTGGTGACAATTTCAACCTGATCCCCTGTTTTGAGCTTGGTTGTCAGTGGAACCATACGGCCATTGACCTTGGCACCAGTTGCTTTTTCACCGACCTTGGTATGAATTTCATAGGCAAAGTCAATCGGTCCTGAATCTTTTGGAAGGGAACGGACAGCTCCATCTGGGGTAAAGACGTAAATCTCCTCAGCCAGATAGTTTTCCTTAACAGAATCCACAAATTCCTTAGCATCATCAGCCTGGTCTTGGAGCTCCATCATCTCCTTAATCCAGTTCATCCCAATAGCTGATTCCTTGCTGTTAACCTGCCCCTTAATGCCTTTCTTATAAGCCCAGTGAGCCGCAACCCCGTACTCAGCCACCTCATGCATGGCCTTGGTTCGAATCTGGAATTCAATCGGTCCTTTTGGCCCATAAACAGTCGTATGGATAGACTGGTAGCCATTGGCCTTGCGGTTAGCGATATAGTCTTTGAAACGACCTGGCATTGGTTTCCAAAGTTCATGCACATAACCAAGCATGGCATAAACATCACTTTGGGTATCTAAAATACAGCGAATAGCAATCAGGTCATAGATTTCCTCAAAACGCTTTCTCTTATCCTGCATTTTGCGAAAAATCGAGTAAATATGCTTGGGACGACCGTAAATCTTCCCATTTAGATGACGATCTGTCGTATATTCCTCTAATTTTGTGACCACCTCATCCACCAAGGCTTCACGCTCTCTGCGTTTTTCCTTCATCATATGGGTAATCTTGTAAAACTCCGTTGGGTTGAGATAACGGAAAGATAGATCTTCTAATTCCCATTTGACGCTAGAAATCCCCAGACGGTGAGCAAGAGGTGCATAGATTTCCATAGTTTCTTTGGAAATGCGCTCCTGCTTGTCTTTTCGAAGATGTTTAAGCGTCCGCATATTGTGCAAGCGGTCAGACAGTTTGACCAAGATAACACGGATGTCCTCAGACATGGCCATGAGCATCTTGCGGTGGTTTTCAGCCAACTGCTCTTCGTGAGACTTGTACTTAACTTTACCGAGCTTGGTAACTCCATCGACAATCACGCGCACATCAGGACCAAACTCCCTTTCCAAATCGTCCAAGGTCGCATCAGTATCCTCCACCACATCATGCAAGAAACCACAAGCAACCGTTACAGCATCCAGCTTGAGCTTAGCTAAAATACCTGCCACTTGGATAGGGTGAATGATATAAGGTTCACCTGATTTACGATATTGACCACTATGGCATTCAACGGCGTAAACCAAGGCCTTATGGACAAAAGCCACATCCTCTTCCGATAAATATTTCTGTGTTAAAGCGACAACTTCATCGCCTGTTAAATTCACTTCTTTCGGCATTTCTACTCTCCAATTCTTCCTACCATTTTATCACTTTTTTAAGAATATGAAAACTAGATTGGAACAGAATAAGAAAAAATAATTCAGAATTGCTTGATAATTCTGAATTATTAGTCTATAATATATTACGAAGTTAGATTTTAAACTTAGGTGATAGAAGGAGAGATAGAAGAACGGAAACCATATTGTAACCGAAAGACTTTCTGACTTCCCCAATTCCATTGAATATACGAAAGATAAACGGTGGAACTCGTGTCACATACACTGGTACCTTGACTGGATTTTGGAATTAAAAATCCTCAAGATACTTTCTTTTATCCTTTAGTTTATAAGGAGAACACCTATGAAAAAAACTGCTATTTCTATCTTTGCTCTCCTAGTGTTAGGAGTTAGTTGCCTGTTTCTATTCAGCCAGCAAGGCTATAAAAAAACAGTCGTTCAATACTATGCTAACGACCAGAACCTGCCCAATAGGATAACTTATAGTGAATATAGCGATAAACGAGAAGCCAACTACGGTGGCACTCTAAACATCACATCTATCAAACAAGCTAATGACGGAGTTTATGCAACCTATGAAGGGCAATTGACACCTCTCCAATATTGATAAATTGATAACCAGCCTGTCTTCATCCAGTCATGCTGGTTTTTAAGTTCATTCTAAATCCTTACCTATTCTCCCTAACTGTGCTATACTTATCTTAGTACATTCTTTGAGATTGGAGCTAATATGAAAATCCATAAAACCGTGAATCCTGTTGCCTATGAAAACACCTATTACCTGGAAGGTGAAAAGTACGTCATTGTGGTAGATCCTGGTAGCGATTGGGACGCTATTCGTCAGACAATCGAGAAGATCAACAAACCGATCTGCGCTATTCTCTTGACCCACGCCCATTATGACCATATCATGAGTCTGGACTTGGTTCGCGAAACTTTTGGCAATCCTCCGGTCTATATTGCAGAGAGTGAAGCCAGCTGGCTCTACACTCCTGTCGATAATCTCTCTGGGCTTCCTCGCCACGATGATATGGCAGATGTGGTCGCAAAACCGGCTGAACGCACCTTTATCTTTCACGAAGAATACCAACTAGAGGAATTTCGTTTCACTGTCTTGCCAACACCAGGTCACTCTATCGGCGGCGTTTCTATCGTCTTTCCTGATGCTCACCTAGTCTTGACAGGAGATGCTCTTTTCCGTGAAACCATCGGACGAACCGACCTTCCAACTGGTAGCATGGAACAACTCCTTCATAGTATCCAGACCCAACTCTTCACCCTACCAAACTACGATGTCTATCCAGGGCATGGTCCAGCTACGACCATCGCCCACGAAAAAACTTTCAATCCTTTTTTCTAGCAAGATGATGATGTATATCACAATTTAAGTAAACTATTCGACAAGTCTTTCCATTCTAAAAGGCATCCTATCAAGGTTTTCACACCTGATTGGATGCCTTTTTCTGATGACTTGATTTTTTGCATTACCAAATAATCACGCGCTCTTCTGGTGAACGCCACATACCGTCGCCTTCTTTGACATCATAGGTTGTAAAGAAATCATCGAAGTTTGGCACTTGCACATTGACACGGAGTTTGGCTGGCGCGTGCACATCTACGCTAGCCAAGAGTTTCATAAATTCTGGACGACCTTTCATGCGCCAGATGCGACCGAAGTTGTAGAAGAATTCTTCTGCGGAGAAGTCTGGTTCTCGCTTAGCTGCTTCAAGAGCTGTAGCGATTCCTCCCAAGTCAGCCACGTTTTCTGATACAGTCAATTTACCGTTGATGGTTGCACCATAAGAATCCTGTCCATCAAACTGGTCAATAACTTTTTGTGTTTTCTCCTTGAAGGCAGCATAGTCGCTCTCTGTCCACCAATCCTTGAGACTACCATTTTCATCAAAGGAAGCTCCGTTGGTATCAAAAGCGTGAGAAATTTCATGGGCAATAACTGCACCAATACCACCGTAGTTAGCAGAAGACGACTGATGCAAGTCATAGAAAGGCGCCTGTAAAATAGCTGCTGGGAAGACAATCAGGTTCTTCTGTGGATTGTAGTAGGCGTTGACCATATGAGCAGGCATACCCCACTCCTTGTAGTCTACAGGCTGGTTCCACTTGCTCCAACTGTGCTTGATTTCCACACGCGCAAAGGCAAGAGCATTGTCAAAAAGGCTAGCAGTCTCATCCACTACCTTGTCCTTGTAGCGTTCTGGCAATTCTTCTGGGTAACCAATATAAGGCTTGATGACATTAAGTTTAACAATGGCCTTATCACGAGTTTCTGGAGTCAGCCAGTCATTTTTAGCCAAGCGTTCCTTATAGACGTCAATCATGGTTGCTACTTTTTTCTCCACGTCTGCCTTGGCTTCTGGAGAGAATTTTTCATGGGCATACCAGAGTCCCAATGCTTGTTTGAATGGACCTTGTGCTAGCTGGTAGGCTGCCTTAACCTTGTCTTTAGCCTCTGGAACTCCAGAAAGCGCACGACTGTAGGCACCTGACAAGACACGGATTTCTTCTGTTAAATAGCTGGTTGAAAGATTGATAACACTCAAAATCAAGGTTGCCTTGAGAAGAGGCCATGCTTCTTCACTATAGAATTGCTCTGCAGCTTGCCAGAAGCGTTCCTCGTCTACGATAACCTTGTCTGGCACTTGTCCAAGAACGGCTTGGAAGAAGTCATCCAAAGGTAGGGCAGGCGCGAATTTTTTGAAATCTTCATAAGCATATGGATGATAGAGTTTAGCATATTCTGAACTTTCTTCATTAGAAAGCACCACTGCCGCAACTCGACGGTCCAATTCAAGTCTTTTCTCTAGCAAGTCTTCAATTTCTTCATCAGAGAAATCATAAGCCTTGAGGAGATTTACGCTAGATTCTTTCCACAAAGTCAAGAGTTCTTCGCGTTGAGGATGGTCTTCTGCATAGTAGGTCGTATCTGGCAAAATCGTGCTTGGAGCACTAGCCCACAGAACGTTGATTCGAGCATCCATAAAGTCTGGCGATACACCAAACGGAAGGAAGTTTGGTTTTCCTGCAAGCTCTAACTCTGCTAGTTTAGCTGTAAAATCCGCAAAAGTCTCTAATTCTTGGAATTCTTTAAGGAGTGGTAAGACAGGTGTGATACCGTCAGCTTCTCTCTTGTCAAAATCACGAACTAGGCGGTGGTATTTGACAAAGTTTGCCAAGATAGCATCCTCAGGTACCTCTTCACCTGCCAACCACTTGTCTGTTGTCGCCAGCATCAGGTCTTCAATTTCCTGGTCTAAATCAATAAAACCTCCAGTTTGAGACTTATCTGCTGGGATTTCAGCTGTCTTCTGCCATTCTCCATTGATTGCATCATAAAAATCATCTTGATAACGTGTCATCTTGTTCTCGCTTTCATTTGTACTTGCTTTTAGCTTAACAAAAATTACCTGGGAATGCAATTAAAAATGAACTGATATTTTCTATTGTTTTTCAGTTATTATTTTAATTTTTTCAAAAATTAACTTGACTTAATTTTTTTTTTAAGGTATATTAAGAGACAGGAGGAATACAACTGTATGATACGTATCGAAAACCTCAGTGTCTCCTACAAAGAAACGTTGGCACTTAAGGATATTTCACTAGCGCTCCATGGACCAACAATTACCGGTATCATTGGTCCAAACGGCGCTGGGAAATCAACATTATTAAAAGGTATGCTGGGAATTATCCCACATCAAGGTCAGGCATTTCTCGATGACAAGGAAGTTAAAAAATCCTTACATCGAATCGCCTATGTCGAACAAAAAATCAATATCGACTACAACTTTCCCATCAAGGTCAAGGAATGCGTCTCTCTAGGACTCTTCCCCTCTATCCCTCTCTTTCGCAGTTTAAATGCTAAACATTGGAAGAAAGTGCAAGAGGCCCTTGAAATTGTCGGTCTAGCTGACTACGCTGAACGTCAAATCAGTCAACTGTCTGGAGGTCAGTTCCAGCGAGTCTTGATTGCCAGATGTTTGGTACAGGAAGCTGACTATATCCTCTTGGATGAACCCTTTGTTGGGATTGACTCTGTCAGTGAGGAAATCATCATGAATACGCTGAGAGATTTGAAAAAAGCTGGGAAGACGGTTCTCATCGTCCACCACGACCTCAGCAAGGTTCCCCACTACTTCGATCAAGTCTTGCTTGTCAATCGAGAAGTGATTGCCTTTGGTCCAACCAAAGAAACCTTTACCGAAGCCAATCTCAAAGAAGCTTACGGTAATCGACTCTTTTTCAATGGAGGTGACCTATGATTGCAGAATTTATCGATGGATTACAAAAATTCCATTTCTTACAAAATGCCTTGATAACAGCCATTGTCGTCGGGGTCGTAGCTGGAGCTGTAGGATGTTTCATCATTCTACGCGGGATGTCACTCATGGGAGATGCCATTTCACATGCTGTCTTGCCAGGTGTAGCCCTCTCCTTCATCTTGGGCCTTGACTTCTTTATCGGAGCCATTGTCTTTGGATTGCTAGCTGCCATCATCATTACCTACATCAAGGGGAACTCGATTATCAAAAGCGATACCGCCATCGGCATTACCTTTTCTTCTTTCTTAGCCCTCGGTATCATCTTGATTAGTGTCGCTAAAAGTTCAACTGACCTTTTCCATATCCTTTTTGGTAATATCCTAGCCGTCCAAGATACGGATATGTTTATTACTATGGGTGTTGGTGCAGCCATTCTCTTGTTAATCTGGATTTTCTTCAAGCAACTCTTGATAACATCCTTTGATGAACTCTTGGCTAAAGCCATGGGAATGCCTGTCAATTTCTATCACTACCTTCTCATGGTACTCTTGACTCTCGTGTCTGTGACAGCCATGCAAAGTGTCGGAACTATCCTGATTGTAGCCATGCTGATTACCCCAGCTGCAACTGCTTATCTATATGCTAATAGCCTGAAAAGCATGATTTTCCTTTCCTCAACCTTTGGAGCGATAGCTTCAGTTTTGGGACTCTTTATCGGTTATAGCTTTAACGTTGCGGCAGGTTCTAGTATCGTGCTTACAGCTGCTAGTTTCTTTCTCATTAGCTTCTTTATCGCTCCAAAACAACGATATTTGAAACTGAAAAATAAACATTTGTTAAAATAAGGGGCAAAACCCCAATAAATTGGAGGATCTAATGAAAAAATTAGGTACATTACTCGTTCTCTTTCTTTCCGTCATCGCTCTTGTAGCATGTACTAGTGGAAAAAAAGATGCAGCTTCTGGTCAAAAACTAAAAGTTGTTGCTACAAACTCAATCATCGCTGATATTACTAAAAATATTGCTGGTGACAAGATTGATCTTCACAGTATCGTTCCTGTTGGTCAAGACCCACACGAATACGAACCACTTCCTGAAGACGTTAAGAAAACATCTCAAGCTGATTTGATTTTCTATAACGGTATCAACCTTGAAACAGGTGGCAATGCTTGGTTTACAAAATTGGTAGAAAATGCCAAGAAAACTGAAAACAAAGACTACTTTGCAGTCAGCGAAGGCGTTGATGTTATCTACCTTGAAGGTCAAAACGAAAAAGGCAAAGAAGACCCACACGCTTGGCTTAACCTTGAAAACGGTATGATCTTTGCTAAAAATATCGCAAAACAATTGAGCGCTAAAGACCCTAGCAACAAGGAATTCTACGAAAAAAATCTTAAAGAATATACTGATAAGCTAGACAAACTTGACAAGGAAGCTAAGGAGAAATTTAACAACATCCCTGCTGAGAAAAAACTCATTGTAACCAGCGAAGGATGCTTCAAATACTTCTCTAAAGCCTACGGTGTCCCAAGTGCCTATATCTGGGAAATCAACACTGAAGAAGAAGGAACACCTGACCAAATCAAGACCTTGGTTGAAAAACTTCGCCAAACAAAAACTCCTTCCCTCTTTGTAGAATCTAGTGTGGATGACCGTCCAATGAAGACTGTTTCACAAGACACAAACATCCCAATCTACGCACAAATCTTTACTGACTCTATCGCAGAACAAGGTAAAGAAGGCGACAGCTACTACAACATGATGAAATACAACCTTGATAAGATTGCTGAAGGATTGGCAAAATAATACTCTTCAAAAATCAAATTCAAACTACGTCAACGTCTCCTTGCCGTACTCAAGTACAACCTGCGGCTAGGCTTCCTAGTTTGCTCTTTGATTTTCATTGAGTATAAGCCTCTGAAAAACGTCATTCTTTTCCGAATTGACGTTTTTTCTATGCTCACATTTCCAGTCAAATCATTGGAAAATTCTGACCGTTTCAGCTAAAATGGAAGAAAAAAGATTGGAGTATCTTATGGTAACTTTCCTCGGAAATCCTGTGAGCTTTACAGGTAAACAACTACAAGTCGGCGACAAGGCACTTGATTTTTCACTCACTACAACAGACCTTTCTAAAAAATCTCTAGCTGATTTTGATGGCAAGAAAAAAGTCTTGAGTGTCGTTCCTTCTATCGATACAGGTATCTGCTCAACTCAAACGCGTCGTTTTAATGAAGAACTGGCTGGACTGGATAATACAGTCGTCTTGACTGTTTCCATGGACCTCCCTTTTGCCCAAAAACGTTGGTGCGGTGCTGAAGGCATTGAAAATGCTATCATGCTCTCAGACTACTTCGACCATTCCTTTGGACGTGATTATGCCCTCTTAATCAATGAGTGGCATCTATTGGCACGCGCAGTCTTTGTCCTCGATACTGACAATACGATTCGCTATGTTGAATACGTGGACAATATCAACTCTGAACCAAACTTCGAAGCCGCAATTGCAGCAGCTAAAGCCCTATAGAAAAAATCCTCTGTCACAAAGAGTTTCCTGCTCTTTGAAACGGAGGATTTTTGTTTACGAGTAAATATAAGTTCAAGCTACTAAAAACAACTAGCTTACTCTACAGATTTCAGGGCTTCTAACATATCAACCTTTCTCAGATGATAATTGACAAAGAAACCAAGCAGGGTCAAAATGGTGCTTACTGCTGCTACTGGGATCACATAGACCTCCCAGCCTACCTGCGGATAAAAGAGAATAGTCGCAGGCGAAATCATTTGAATCAAAAATTGGTGTAAATAGAAACCTGAGACCAAACCAAGTACGATTCCCACAAGAGACAAGACAATCGTCTCACGATAAATATAGAGTGTGACTTCCTTATTATGAAAGCCGAGAACCTTGATAGTAGAAAGTTCACGGATTCTCTCAGCCACGTTGATGTTAGTCAGATTGTAGAGGATAACAATAGCCAATAGAATCGACACAATAACCAAGATAGTCATGGTCTGATTGAGTGAGCTAGCGACAGAGTCAAAGAGCCGAATGGCTGAAGCATTCTGGACAACGCTGGACACCGCAGCTTGATTCATAAGCAAGCCTGCCTGCCTTTCGATACTAGTCGCACCAGAATCCTTTAGCCTAACCAGATAAGTGTTGGCTTGGGGTAGATGACCATAAAGTTGCTCATAACTAGCTTGACTCATATAAATAAAGTGGCCAACGTAGTTCTCAGCAATGGCAGCAACCTTTAGCTCCTTACCTTCAATTTCTAAAGTCTGTCCAACCTTAACACCTGACAACTGGGCTAGTTTAGCTGTGATAACGATTCCATCTTTTAATGTCAGCTCCTGCTGATGATTTTGCAGATGGATAAAGGGAGTCAAATCCTCCTTCTCTGTCATCATAAGGGTAATGGTCTGAAGACCAGCCTTGCCTTTGAAATCCTTGTCTAGCGTTTTAGAATAGATTTTCTGGTAGTCTTGGATGTCCTGCCCTTTCAAGACTTCTTCTAGCTCTACCTTGTCCTGATTGGTCGCACTAGGATTTTCAGAGACAATCATCTGATACTGTTGGATTTGTTGAAACTGTCTAGACGGAACTCCTGCTACAGAGGATTGGATGCCCAAACCGGCAAAGAGCAGGGCTACAGAACCTGCCACACCAAAGATCGTCATCAACATCCGCTGCTTATAACGAAAGATATTGCGTGCTGTTACTTTATGGGTAAAACTGAGACGACGCCAGATAAAACCGATACGCTCCAGTAAGACTTTAGCTCCTTTAACAGGTGGTTTAGGCAGTAAAAGTTGGGTTGCTTCGTCGTGAAGTTCCCTCCGAGCCACCAGATAGGCTGGTAACACACTCGCCAACCAACTCAAACCTAGAGCTAGCATACTATAGCTCCAATAGAACTGAATCTGGGTTTCTCCCACCACCATGCCTTTTGTAATGACACTTGAAATCACACTGGCTAGCAAATAATGACCAAGTATGCTACCTAGAGCTGTTCCGACAGTCCCAGCTACTAGACCGTAGAGGAGAAACTTGGCGATAATATCCTTACTACGATAGCCCAAGGCCTTAAAAATACCTGCATGTGTTCGCTCTTCATCCACAAAGCGAGTCATGGTTGTAAAGGTCACCATAGCTGCTACGGCATAAAGCACTACAGGAAAGATATTGCCCACTGCCCGAATACTGGCTGAAGCATTGCTATACATGAGGTAGCCCTGACCACCTGGCATGGTCTGACGATTATAGACTTGATACTTGGGCTCAGCCAAATCATCCAAGACTTGCTGATGTTTGTCTAATTTTTCCTTTTCTTGGACTAGATTTTGTTCAGCTTGCTTTAGTTTGTCCTCTTCCTTACTCAATTCCTGCTTAGCTTGGGTAAGTTGAGCACTTGTCAGCTCTCTCTGAGCTTGAGGCAGCATGGCTAGTTGACTTTCCTGAGCCTGTAAACGAGCTTGAGCAGCTGCTAAACGACGCTTGCCTTCCTGCAGATTAGTCTCAGCCTTATCAAGGGTCTCTTGACCTTTGTCTAAAGACTCTTGGCCTTCTTTTTTCAAGAGTTGCAGACGTGCCTTGCCATTATCTGACAAAGCTTGTTCAAGGTCTTCCTGATGTTGCTTGGATTTTTCTTCATAAGCTTCTGAAAAAGCATTTAAGCCTGCTAAATCTTGATATTTCAAACGAGCTATATTGTAAACTTTCTGATCAAACTGACTAGGTAAAATCACCCCATAGGCTGTCAAAGTCCCACTTCCACTGCCTGCGTAGCCCATATCTCGCTGGGAGAGGATTTCAGCTGAATCCACAAAACCAGTAATGGTATAAGTATGATCTTTTAAAGAGGAATGACCCTCTTCTTTTTCTTTAAAGCTAATCTCCTGTCCCACACGATATTGGCCTTGTAAATGACTGGCCAAAGCAATTTCCTGGTCTGACTGAGGAAGTCGTCCCTCTCTTAGCTGAAAGGTTGAAATTCGCTCTGGTTTGGAATACAGCCGAATGGCATCCTGCCCATTTTCCATAGTCACATCTGTCAAATAGCCAAACTCAAAATCTGCTCCCTCTATCTGTTCTAGTTCTTCTTGATCTGCCTGATCCAAACCATAGTTAGACATAACTGCCAAATCCAAGGTTTGAGCAGTTCTTAAATAAGCATTAGCTGTCGCCTCCATGTTGGGGCTAGTCACTTTGAGGCCTACTAAGGCTAGAGACCCTAACATCATCAAGGTTAAGATGGATAAAAAACGCCCCTTGGAGCCTGTGAAGGACTGAATTAAGTCCTTCCAATAGGTTTTTCGCTTGATCATGCTAGTACTCCAAACTGTCGATATCCTGAGGATACTGGTTGATCACCACATCCTTGACACTGGCGTCATGCATATGAATCACGCGATCCGCAATGGGCGCCAAAGCTCCATTGTGAGTCACGATGATTACCGTCGCTCCCTTTTGACGAGACATATCTTGGAGAATTTTCAAAACCTGCTTGCCCGTCTGATAATCCAAGGCTCCAGTCGGTTCATCACAAAGGAGGATTTTAGGATTTTTGGCTACCGCGCGTGCAATGGAGACTCGCTGTTGCTCCCCTCCAGAAAGCTGGGCTGGAAAATTATTGAGACGATGAGCCAGACCTACATCTGTCAAGACCTGTTCAGGATTCAAGGCATCTGTCACGATTTCTGAAGCCAACTCCACATTTTCCTTAGCGGTTAGATTGGAAACTAGATTATAAAACTGAAAAACAAAGCCTACATCATTGCGGCGGTAATTGGTTCTCTGGTGCGAACTATAGTCTGCAATATTGGCACCATCAATCCAGATTTCCCCCTCATCATTGGTATCCATTCCCCCAAGAAGGTTAAGAACCGTTGACTTGCCTGCACCAGATGCACCTAGAATAATCACCAATTCACCCTTTTCAATCTCAAAATTCACATCGCGATTGGCCACAATCTCCGTGTCCCCAACCTGATAACGCTTGTAACAGTGTTTCATCTCAATATAAGCCATCAGACCCACCCTCTCTCAAACAAATTACTTCCTACTACCATTATAACGCTTTTTCAACTAGTTGGAAACTGCTTACATTCTTAAATCCTTATTAAAAGGCAGTATCAAATTACTGCCTTCTATCACCTTCTTAAAAATAAAATTGAACAAAATCACCTTCTGCTGTCGCCACTGAAATACAATCTTTCCCCATGCATTTCGCTTTTATTTTTTCTTGATTCACTTCAATCACACTTTTTTCAATATCTGGATAAGAGACTCGCAAATCTCCCCCACTTCTTGATAAAATGGTCAACTGTAAGAGTTTTTTATCCGCCCACCTCATGCTAACTTCAAAATGTCCACGTGCCATTAAGCCTGAAACGGAACCTGTTGACCATGCATCGGGTAGGGCGGCTAGAGGTGCCAGATAAGCTGTATGAGACTGGAGTAACATTTCTGCCATTCCACTGCTAGCACCAAAATTACCATCTATCTGAAAAGGAGGGTGGCTACACCAAAGATTTGGCAAGGTAGATGACTTTAACTGCTCTGCTAATAATTTATGGGCTCGATTGCCATCTCCTAGACGCGCCCAAAGATTGATCTTATTGGCCTTAGACCAACCTGTGCCGCCATCTCCACGATCATTGAGGCTAGCACGCGCCGCTTCAAGATACTCTTGTACCTTGTAGCTAAAGAGAGTTCCAGGATAGAGTCCCACTAGATGGGAAGTGTGCCGATGCTGAGCCTCCACTTTCTCATTTTGAAAATGCTGCTCTTCCTCCTCATACCACTCCCTGATTCGACTAGATTGAGTGATTTGAAGAGGATTAAGCAAGTCAAACTTCTCCTTGACCTCAGTCAACAAAGCCTCATCCAGTCCCAATTCCTGAGCAGCCTGAATAAAATCATGAAATAACTGCCAAATTAGAGATTGGTCATAGGTATTGCCAATCGAAATCGGCCCATGTTCTGGCGAATAAGACGGAGAAGAGACCCAACGCTGCGCCTGCTGATCCTCATGTAAAAAATCATTCCAAAAACGAACGGTTTCCCTCAACATGGGATAAATTTTCTCCCTGAGATAGTCTTGATCCCTATAAAATGAATAGGCTTCATAAACAGTTTGCATCATCCAAGCATTGGCAGCTGGTGACCACCCCCAGTAATAATCCCAACCAGGTGCCGTCCAGCCAAAAGGAGTCGCTTGAGTATGAACCAGCCAACCATTCTCCTCACCTTTCTGAGAGACGATTCCTGCATACCTTGCAGCCGCTAGACGACCATAGACACGCAAATCATCGATATAGTTGATGACTGGAAAAGCCGTCTCTAGAAGATTAGTAACATAGGCTGGCCAATAATTCATCTGCAGATTGATATTCAGGTGATAGTCCGAATTCCAAGGAGGATTATCGACCGCATTCCAGACTCCCTGTAGGTTAGCTGGTAGAGCATCTGAGCAATCTCTAGAAGAACTAATCAATAAATACCGTCCATACTGGAAGAACAATTCCTCCAAAGCATGCCCCTCTTGTGGCTTATAATTTTTTAGCAAATTATCTGTAGTGGATGTGTCTACATCAGCTCCCAAATCCAATTGAACACGTTGGAATAAGGCTTGGTAATCCTGAATATGCCTTGATTTCAATTGGGCATAGCCCTTTTCTTTAGCTATCTCCACCAAGTCCTTAACCTGTTTCTCTAAATCTATTTTCTTGCGATAATTACTAGCAGGATTTTGGGCAAAATCAGTCTTAGCAGCCAAGAAAAGATTGGCATAACTGGCTCCTGATATCTGAGCCTTATCTGACCAAACTCTAATATCCCCATCTGTTTCCCAAGCTAAACAGCTAGCAAACTGCAGGTCATTGTCCTTAACTCTTCCCTTCATCAAGATATGAGAATCAGTAATATCCAACTTGCATTCCTTGTAATCAGATTTTTCCTCCTCATACTTTCCATCAGAAGCCAAATCACGACTTAGCGACAGTTCTATAGTAAAATCTAGAGTTTCCGCCCCTTCCTTAGTAAAGCGCTGAACCAAGAGATTATCTGGAAAACTCGCAAAAGCTTCACGTTCAAATTTCGTTCCCTTATAGACATAAGAAGTCGTCGCAAGCGCCTTACTGATATTCAGTTGCCTCTGGTAATCCGTAACCTGAGACAAAGTCGTACCTTGCTGACTAAACTCAATGTGAATATCCCCAAAGGATAGATAGGTCCCATATTGACTCGTTTTTGGCCCGATCAGGTGCTGTTCAGCCAGTTCCTTAGCCCGATTGTAATCTCTCTTTTCCAAAGCCTGCCGAATCTCAGCTAAAAAACCATACTGGTCCTGAAGATTTCCACCCTGATAATCGGAACTATCAGGAAGTGGACCACCAGACCAGAGACTTTTTTCATTAAATTGAATCCTCTCAGCCCCTATAATCCCAAATACTTTTGCCCCTAAAGAACCATTGCCTATTGGTAAAGCCTCTTCTTCCCAACCCTTATATGTTGTTGAAGCTGGTCTCTTGTAGGCCAATACATAATCTTGTTTTTTATTCCTTATCATACTACCATACTAACATAAAAAGCCTAGAAATCAATTCTAGACTTACAATTTTTTATTTTCCAAGGTAGTATTCAGAAACTACGTTCAATTTTTCGTCGAATTCGAATACCAATGGTGGGAAGTTAGGGATTTCCACGTCCATGATTTCGTCGTCTGACAAACCTTTGATGTGTTTTACAAGGGCACGGATTGAGTTACCGTGAGCTCCTACGAATACGTTTTTACCATCTTTAAGAGCTGGAGCGATTTTATCTTCCCAGAATGGAAGGGCACGTTCCAAAGTCACTTTCAAGTTTTCAGCATCTGGAATAACTGAATCGTCAAGTGAAGCGTAACGACGGTCTGTGTGAGCTGAGTGCTCATCATCACGATCCATGTTTGGAGGCAATACATCGTATGAACGACGCCAGATGTGAACTTGCTCATCACCAAATTGTTCAGCAGCTTCAGCTTTGTTTTTACCAGTCAAACCACCGTAGTGACGTTCGTTCAAACGCCATGATTTTTCAACTGGAACCCACAATTGGTCAGAAGCTTCAAGAGCCAAGTTAGTTGTTTTAATCGCACGTTTCAATACTGAAGTATAAGCTTGGTCAAATTCGATACCAGCTTCTTTGATCAATTTACCAGCGTCAATCGCTTGTTGTGTACCTTTTTCAGACAAATCAACATCAGCCCAACCAGTGAAAAGGTTAGCTTTGTTCCATTCAGACTCACCGTGGCGAGCAAAAACCAATTTTACCATTAGATGGATTCTCCTTTAAATTTTCCGAGGTTTTCCCTCGTTTATCTATTCTATTTTACACAATTTTTCACAAAAAAGCTAGTCAAAACCAAAAAGGAAAGGACTGTTTGGCAATCCTTTTCCTTCTTAGTATCATACAACAACCCTATTTCTCTTCAAATCCTTCTGCGACTGCTTCCGCAAAGTTTTCTTCTACGATGCTTGCACAGTGGTCACAGATGACTGCGTGGTAGCTGCGCTCTGCTGTTGTTGGGTCGATACGACGGCAACGGTCACATACTTCACCTGCAGCACGTTCAACTGTAAAGGCTACATCTTCGAAGCTAACGGCAGCTTCTGGAGCTGGTCCTTCTGCGATGGTCAAGTCTGACACGATCAAAAGTTGAGCCACATTGCTGTTTACTGCTTCAAGTAGAGTTTTCACCACTTCATTTGGATAAACTGTCAAGTGTGCTTCAAGTGATTTACCGATAACTTTTGCATTACGCGCTTCTTCCAAGGCTTTTTGAGCTTGTCCACGGAAGTCCATGAAGGCAGCCCATGTATCCAAGATTTCTTCTTGATTAGCAAATGTCTCTGCTTCTGGCAATTCTGACAATTGAACAAAGTCTTCTGTTTCAAACTCAAGGTATGACCAGATTTCTTCCGCAGTGTGAGGAAGGATTGGTGTCAAGAGTTTGGTGATTTTCACAAGAATGTCATAGAAGACAGTCTGCATTTGACGGCGTTCCAGTGATTTGGCACCTTCGATGTAAACAACATCTTTAGCAAAATCAAGGTAGAAGGCTGACAAATCAACGTTGATAAAGTTCACCAAGGCCTTATAGATTGTCAAGAATTCAAAGTTTGCGTAAGCATCACGAATGGTCTTGACAAGCTGGTTAAAGCGAATCGTCATGTACTTATCAACTGAACGAAGCTCTTCGTATGCTACTGCGTCTTTAGCTGGGTTAAAGTCAGATGTATTGGCAATCAAGAAACGAAGGGTGTTACGAATCTTACGGTAAGTTTCAGAGACTTGGCTCAAGATATCCATAGAGATACGCACGTCGTTGCTTGAGTCTACACTTGTTACCCAAAGACGCAAGATTTCAGCACCAAATTGTTTTTCAACATCACTTGGAGCAATGGTATTTCCAAGAGATTTAGACATCTTCTCACCTTTACCATCAAGGGCAAAACCTTGTGACAAGATTTGTTTGTAAGGTGCTACGCCATGGTTAGCAACTGATGTGATGAGTGATGAGTTGAACCAACCACGGTACTGGTCAGAACCTTCTAGGTAAAGGTCTGCTGGGTAAGTCAACTCAGGACGGTTTACTACCACTCCATTCCATGATGAACCTGAGTCAAACCAAACGTCCATGATATCTGTTTCTTTTTTGAACTCACCATTTGGTGAACCTGGATGAGTAAATCCTTCTGGCAAGAGGTCCTTAGCATCACGTTCCCACCAAATGCTTGAACCATGTTCCTCAAAGAGTTGAGCCACGTGTTCAATCGTTTCAGCAGTCATAATCGCTGTACCGTCTTCAGCGTAGAAGATAGGAAGTGGAACACCCCAAGCACGTTGACGAGAGATAACCCAGTCGCCACGGTCACGAATCATGTTGTAAAGACGAACTTTACCCCATTCTGAGTGGAATTTCACTTTTTCAATTTCGTCCAAGATTTCTTGGCGGAATTTAGAAACTGAGGCAAACCATTGTGGTACTGCACGCCAGATGATTGGTTTCTTGGTACGCCAGTCAAATGGGTATGAGTGAGAGATTTCTTCTTGGGCAAGAAGGAGGTTACCAAGTTTTTCAATAACAGTTGGAACTACCTTTTCATAGAATTGACCTTCAAACTCAGGACCAGCATTAGCCATCATAATACCGCGTTCGTCAACAGTCACTGCGACTTCAAGACCATTAGCAATACCGACATTGTAGTCATCCTCACCAAAACCAGGGGCTGTGTGGACGATACCTGTACCAGAATCAGTCGTAACGTGGTCACCAAGGATCACCAACTCATCTACAGCTGTATCCCATGGGTGTTCTGTTACGATATGGTTGAGTTCTTGACCACGGTAAGTTGCCAACACTTGAACATCAGCCCAGCCAAATTTCTCAGACAAGCTAGTCAGTAATTCTGCAGCAACCACAAACTTACGAGCTTCACCAGCAGGTTGAACCAAAACGTAATCAATATCTGCACCAACAGTCAAACCACGAGAAGCTGTGATGGTAAATGGAGTTGTTGTCCAGACTACGATGTAAGTATCTGTATCTAGAACACCTTTGCCATCTTTTACCTTGTTGCCATAGTAAAGGGAAGTTGAAACCAAATCATGGTATTCAATCTCCGCTTCAGCAAGGGCTGACTCAGATGACCAAGACCAGTAAACTGGTTTTGCACCACGATAGATATAACCTTTATTAGCCATCTCACCGAAGACACGGATTTGAGCTGCTTCATAGTCAGGAGTCAAAGTCACATATGGATTTTCCCAGTCACCAGAAACACCCAAACGTTTGAAGTCTTCGCGTTGTTTATCTACTTGAGAAAGAGCATATTCACGGCAAAGTTTCAAGTACTCAACCAAGTCCATTTCTTTGCGTTTGATACCTTGTTTTGCCAAAACTTGCTCGATTGGCAGACCATGTGTATCCCAACCTGGAATATAAGGAGCATAAAATCCTGACATAGACTTAGAACGAACAATGATATCTTTTGAAATCTTGTTCATAGCGTGTCCAACGTGGATATTTCCGTTAGCGTATGGAGGGCCATCATGCAAGGTGAAATGAGGTTTTCCTTGGTTCAATTCTTGACGACGTTGGTAAAGTTTTGCATCTTCCCATTCCTTTTGCCAAACTGGCTCTTTGGTAGGAAGGCCTGCACGCATTGGGAAAGCTGTTTTCCCAAGGTTAAGGGTATCTTTGAGTTTCATGGTATCTCCTTTATAAATAATAACAAATTAAAAACCACGACTGCCAAAAAGGACGAAAATCGTGGTACCACCTTTATTCGGAAAAAGATTTAGTCTTTCTCCCTCTTATCCCGTAACGTGGGGAACGTCAAATCTTACTAGCTTCAGACTTGAGTTTTTGAGAGGATAATCTTAGCATTAGGGATTACAGGACTCACACCATCTCCTGCTCGCTGGAAATATAAGGATAAGATATTGTTCTCAGATCATTTCTTATAAAATTGTAACAGATTCTTGCGGTGCCGCAAAACCTGGTTCTGAGTTCACAGCTTCAGTAGCTGGTGTTGGTCCTGAATAATGGCTTGGAGCTACTTCTGGCTCTTCATACATTGGACCAACTGGATGAGCTGGACTTTCTTCAACAACCGGAGCTGGTGAAACCACTTGTTCCTGCTCAGCTCTTGCTTCGGCTTCTGCAAGTTCCTTATTAGCCGCTTCGATACGCGCTTGCAACTCAGCCATTTCCTCGGGAGAAAACTGGCGAGTAATATCAATTGGTTCTTCCTCTGGATGTTGTTGCAAGACAGAGTCACCTAAGACTTCGCTGACCACTTCTTTGAAAGCTTCATCACTTGTCTGAAGATAAGTCGCTGTTGGGCGAAGAATATCTTCCCAATCTGAAGATTCAACAATTGCTAACTGGCTCTCAATTGTAGATTTAAGACGTTGATGGAAGACACGACTCTTGTTCTTCAATTCTTCTGTTTCAACAGCAACTTTCTTAGCATTGTCAGTTGCTTGACGAAGAATTTCATTTGCCTTGTACTTAGCTTCTTCCAACAAACGTTGGGCATCTTGCTCTGCTTGTTGGATAATATTGTTTGAACGTTCCGTTGCAGCTTGTTTTACTCGCTCTGCTGTATCTTGTGCAATCAATACAGATTGACTCAATGAATCTTTCATCTCATCAAAGTAAGACAAACGCTCTTCCAAACTCTTAATTTGTAAATCCTTATCATGATTAGAGCGAACCAAATCTTCATAATCACGGACTACAATATCTAAAAACTCATCTACTTCTTCTTGATCAAACCCTCTAAAGCGTGTGCTAAAGGTTTTATCTTTGATTTCTAACGATGTAATTGGCATATTTTTCCTCACTTACTTAATAACAATTGGACCGTTAATTTCTTTTTATCTTTTTTTGTTTGCCCATTATCTCTAACGAGTTTCAATCGACCAAATTTCCTAACACTAATCAAATCACCAACTTGAACTGCATAATCTGATTTTTCAACTAAATGGTAATTCACTTGGACTGCCTGTTTTTCAATTAACTGACTTGCCTGATTTCTAGACAGCTTGAAGACACCTGCCAGAAAAACATCTAATCTAGAACTAGAAATACAAATATCTAATTCTTGATAATCTTCTACTGTAGCAATTTTCTCAGTAAAATCCCGTTCTTCTAGACGAACCGGTAAACGAGCAATTTTCGTAATGCCGTCTTGAAAAAGGAGCATAAACTGTCGATTAATGATAATCTGTGCTCTCTCTTCGTTGACTAAGATATCACCAAATAGCTTCCTATCAATTCCCAGCTTGTTTAAAACAGTCCCTAATATTTTTGCATGCGTTAAGCGTTCAAACTTATTAGGGTAGACAATTTCTTGCAAGGATAGTTCAAAATCAGAGAATTCCGGCTCAAAATAATCAGGATACAGGAGTACGCGCACATATTCAGTTTCAAGAAACTGCCGACTGCTCATATAGGAGATGCCGTTCGTTGATGCTAGAACTTTTAAAATCTTTTCTTGATGGGGATTTACAAAGGGTGTTAAAAAAGGAGAATAAGAATCTTCTACTTTTTTTATCCATTCTACTCCCTTATCAATAAAAGACGAATCATTCTTAGAAAAGTGTTGATAAATCATCTTGTTCATAGAAAGAGCACTAAAAGTCGAATCAATTGTTCCCCTAGGAAGTGAACTAGTAATACCGCAATCCAGACAGACAAGTCAAGACCTGCAATCTGAAGGGGTAAACGTTGTAAGGGAGCAATTATCGGTTTCACTAAACTAATAATCAAGCGTCCCAGACGTGATTCATAAGCATTTGGGAACCAAGACATCAGAGCAAAAATGATTAAAATCAGTGAATAGATATCCACTGCATTTTGAATAAAACGAATGAGAAAGAGCATTATCTCACTCTCGTACGTTTCATGTCAAAGCCAAATTCACCATTTTGTGATTCATCTGGGATTTTGATATCTTCAATATTAACGACAACATCAACTGGTGTCAGCAGGTACATAGTAGATGCAACCTTTTTCATGTTACCAGCCAAAACGTGACGAGCCCCGTCCAGATAATCCAAACAACGACGTGCTTGAACTTCTGTCATATATTGGAAATCAATCAAAATACTTTCGTTACCAGCTAATAAATCAACAATATCTGTGGCGTCTTCGTATTTGCGTGGATAACGAACATCAATTGTCACCTTATCAGTAGAACGTTGACTTTGCATAGCCAACTCTTGTTGACGGGCATGAAGACGGGTGATGTTTTTATCTTTAGATGGCGTGCTAGCAGCTTGTTGAGGCAACTCTTGAACAGAAGGGACTGGAGTCACAATCGGCTCTTCAGCTTTAGGCTGATAAGTAGTACCCACATCTTCTCCATCTTCTGTAAAATAATCTATAAATTTATCAAATCTATCTTTTAAAGACATATTTCTTTCCTATTTAAAAAATGCTGAACCAATTCTGACAAATGTTGAGCCAAATTCAATCGCTTCCTTGTAGTCACGACTCATACCCATACTCAAGTCCGTCATTGGCATATTGGGAATTTGTTTTTCTCTAATTTCTAGTTGCAAATCCTGCGTAGCTTTAAAAATCTCTTTCAACTCATCACTACTAGCTTCAAAAGGAGCCATGGTCATCAAGCCGACATATTCGATTTTATCTAAGGTGGCCAACTCTGGCAAGAGCTCCAATAGTTCTTCCTTTGAAAAACCATGTTTGCTCTCTTCCCTTGAGATATTCACTTGTAAGAAACACTTAACAACTCGGTCACTTCTTTTTTGAATTTCCTCTGCTAGCTTTAATGAATCCAAAGCATGGAAATAATCAACATACTGAATGACATCTTTGACTTTGCGTCTTTGTAACGTACCAATCAAATGCCAGGTAATATTCCGGTCTTTTAAAGCTTCATATTTCTCAAGAAATTTATCTACACGATTTTCACCAATATGATGCACACCTAGCGGAAGCAAAGCCTCCGCTGTCGGTACGTCTACATATTTTGTAACAGCAACAACCGAAACAGAATTAGCTTCTCTTCCTGACTGCTGACTTGCATCTTTTATTTGTTGAAAAACACGTTCTGTATTTTCTTTCAAATTCATTTACTTAACGATTTTTGAAAAATGGAGGAGTTTCTAATTCGTCCTCTTCTAAAGATGGTGCTTCGAAACGTTCAACTGGTGATACAACTGAATCAGTCGGACGGACAATTGTCTCACGACGCAAGTCCCAATCACCAAATGCTGAAGTTTGAGAAGTTTCTGTGCGACGAGGTGCTGGACTTGGAATTTCTGCAGTTTCAGCCATGTCATAGTGACGATCGTGGTTACGTGCATGACTTGGGCTTGCTTGTTCATGACGAACTGCTTGTTTTGGTGCATGTCCAACAACTTTTTCAACACGATCTTGACGAACACCAGTTGCAACAACTGTTACGCGAATTTCATCACGCATGCTTTCATCAATAGATGTTCCCAACCAGATGTTCACTCCTTGACCAGCTGCTTGATTGACGATTTCTGATGCTTCTTCTGCCTCAATCAAAGTCAAGTCGAGACCACCAGTAACGTTGACGATGACATCCTCAGCACCGTCAATAGTTGTTTCAAGAAGTGGTGAGTAGATTGCCTTACGAGCTGCTTCTACCACACGTTCTTCACCACTACCGATACCGATACCCATTAGGGCGTTCCCTTTATTTGCCATAACTGTTTTCACATCGGCAAAGTCAAGGTTAATCAATCCAGGATTTGTGATTAAATCTGTAATCCCTTGAACACCTTGGCGAAGTACGTTATCTGCTTCGCTAAGAGCTTCAAGAAGTGGAGTTTTCTTATCAACAATTTCAAGCAAGTTGTTATTTGAAATAATCAATAGGGTATCTACATGTTCACGAAGTTGGTTGATTCCTTCAACAGCAAATTGACCACGTTTGCTTCCTTCAAAACCGAAAGGACGTGTCACAACACCAACTGTAAGAGCACCCAAATCTTTAGCAATACGGGCAATAACAGGAGCCGCACCAGTACCTGATCCACCTCCCATACCAGCAGTAATGAAGACCATATCCGCTCCACTGATAGCAGCTGTCAATGTTTCTTCGCTTTCTTCAGCAGCTTTACGACCAACTTCAGGTTGACCTCCAGCACCCAAACCACGAGTCAATTTAGGACCCAATTGAATTACTGTCTCTGCTTTAGTACTACTCAAAGCTTGTACATCTGTGTTTGCTGCGATAAATTCAACGCCGGCAACACCTTCGTCAACCATGCGGTTAATGGCGTTACCGCCACCTCCACCAACACCGATTACTTTAATAACTGCACCTTGAGCTGCTGCTGTATCAAATGAAAATGTCATAGTTTATTTTTCCTCTTTTATTCATCAAACATGCTTCCGATTAAGCCACGGAAACGATCTGCGATTTTTGGTTTATTTTGAGAAGATACTTTATCTTCTTTCGGAGCAACTACGTTCGTAGAAGCTGATGGTTCTACCTCAGTATTTTGAACTGGTTGAATTGGGGTAGGTTGTGCTACCTGCGTAACACGTTGAATCATCCCACCGAAATTAATTGGTTGATGACGCAAGGTATCTTCACCCTTGACTGCTCGTTGCGCTAATAAATGTACTTCAGTCAATTGACCAGCAAATTCAGACAAGCTGATCACATGAGCAAAGGCAGGGTTACGAATTCCAACTTGATTTGGAACGTAAAGTTTGACACCAACACCAAAGACTTCCTGTGCAAGTTCTACGATACCTGGCAAAATAGCATTTCCACCAATCAGAACAATTCCACCTGGAAGATCCAACAAATGTCTTCTTTCCAACTCTTGTTTGATTTGTTCAAAAATGTGTTTAATGCGAGCTGAAATAATCTCTGCTAGATAGCTTTCTGTAACTTCTACAGGCTCTACTTCACCAATCACTTCAACTTGGAAGGTTTCATTACTTGCAAGTGAAGGATAGGCTTCACCATAGTTCAATTTCAATCCTTCAGCTAGTTTTTGTGAAGTCTTCAAGACTTTAGAGATATCTTTTGTGACATAATCTCCACCTTCTTGAAGAATATTTGTAAACTGGAGTTCTTGGTTACGGATTGTAGCAACAGTTGTTTGCCCTGCTCCCATATCAATCACAGTAGCTCCAAACTCACGCTCACCTTCGTTCAAGACTGAACGAACCAAAGCCAATGGCGAAATAATAATATTTTCAACTTGAACACCTGAGCGCTCAACTGTCTTACGTAAATTGTGAAGAATAGTACGTGGACCTGTGTAAAGCAAACCACGCATTTCAAGACGAACACCCATCATGCCACGTGGATCACGAATACCTTGGAAACCATCTACGATAAATTCTTCTGGAATAAACGTAATGACTTCACGATCTGGTGTCATGCTCTTTGTCAAGGCTGATTTGACAACATTCTCGACATCTTGATCTGTAATTTCTTTTGTATCAGATGTAACTGGAATCATTCCTTGAGTTGGTTCTACTTGCAAAAGATTTCCAGGCAAACCAACATTCACAGATTTGATTGAAATGCCAGCCTTCTCTTCTGCTTGGGAAATAGCTGACTTGATAGCAGTTGCTGCTGCTTCAATATCAACGATAATCCCATCCTTTACACCTTTACTCTTGGCATTACTTACACCAATTACATTTAGTTCACCATTTCTAAGCTCGGCAACCAATACCTTAATCGAATTAGTTCCGATATCTAAGCCTGTAAAAAAACCATCTCTAGCCATTACATCGCATCCTCTCTCTTCCAAGTTTCTAACTTCTATTCAAAATAGCTAAAATAGGGCATAGCTATTCACAGAATATTATAACACAAAAAATCCAATCGTGCTTAGTTTTTCCTAAATTTACTTACCATTTTTTCATATTCTCTCATCAGCTTTTTTTCTCTTCCAAACAAGTTATAAAAAATCAGATTTATGAAAAAAAGAAAGCTTGAATTTAAGCTTTCTTTGCAATCATTTTTTCTGCTTCTTGTTCTAAAAATAGTTCCAAGATTTTCTTGGTCAAAGTAATCGCTGCTGACAAGGCTACAGACACGATCAAATAATTAGCCACTAATCCATGATTTCCAACCAATGGCGGTTTGGTCAAGAATCCGTAATCTCCACCTGTTACCAAATTGACCACAAAAATCAAGGCATTTAATGCAAAAGTCATGAGAAAAATTCTTTTCACATCTAACATTCTCGCATCGTACTGTCTCAAGAGATAAACCAGTGAATTTCCCAAGAGAGCTAGGTGCCCAAAGATAAAGGACAAAATGGCAATGTGGGGGAAAGGATAGGGATCTGGCACTGGATAAACAAAGGCAGCTAATGTCCCAAATGTTCCTAGTAATGCAAAATACTGCCGATATTTGGACTGACCAGGAAGCAAAAGCACCACAAACATAGCCATACGGCAATGGTAAAAGGGTAAGCTTTCCGACAATGGCATATGATTAACTCCGTACCATCCATAAAGAAGGATTAACTGAACTGCCTGCAAGATTTGGAAAAATCGTTGATAAGCCTTCTTTTCACGATAACGATAGGCTGTATAAAAGGTCAAGGCCAAGAGTGTAAATATACTGACATACCAAAAAAGATCAAACTTGGGTGGCTCTGTTGCTTGGGTTGTAAAGAAAATATCCCATAAATTCATCTAGTATTCCTCATGATTCAAAATTTTCCTGCATTTTATTATACCATGCTATTTGTCAAAAATGAATTTAGAAATACGATAATCATCTTCTTAGTCAAGATATTGGTCCCTCTGACCTTGATACACCTGCCAAAGAATCTCTATTTGCTCCTTGGTAATGCGTTTTTCAGATAAGTTAGGCAGCTGGTCAATGGCAAAAAATTGAAGGTCAGCAATTTCTTGATTTTCTTGGAATTGTCCATCAAGAAGCTTACATTCAAAAACAAACTTTGCATATTGTTTGCTCTGTAGCTGGAAACGATTGGTATCAAAAACAGCTATCAGTCTTTCAACTTTGGCTTTAAAACCGGTTTCTTCTTCAATTTCCTTGAGAATATTTTCAGTTGGTGAATAACCGACCTCGCCAAAGCCACCTGGCAAAGCCCAATCATTCTCTCCTTGTCCCCTAACCAGACAAATTTTTTCATCCTCAACAATCCAAGCACGGACGTCCATTAAAGGAGTCGCATAAGCGGAAGTTGGTTTCAAGATTTCTGCCACTTCTTCTGCATCCAGGTCTGATCCCTGATTCAACATTTCAGATAACAGACTTCGCAAGTCCTCGTAGCGCTCACGGTCAAAAGGATCTTTTGTAAAGGTTAAGCCAGTATCTGTAAGGGCAATCATTCTTTGCAGATACTTAACAAAATCACTTGTCTTCATGTTCTAAACTTTCTACCAACTTGGCTAGGTTCATAGAGTTAGAGCCTTTGAGCAAGATTTGGTCATTGGCACTGAGGCTTTCCTTAACCTGCTTGACTAGAGCTTCAAATTGGTCCTCGTCAGCTGTTTTTTTGAAGTAGTAAACATGGCCGATTGGGAACATTTGACTGGCAAGTTGGGCCAATTCAGCAATATCTTCCCCATAGAAAATAACGGTATCCAGCACATCTGGCGAGAGGCTCAAAATCATCTGGTTATGGAGCTGAACAGACTGGTCACCGAGTTCCTTCATGTCAGCCAAAACCGCGATTTTCTTGCCTCCTTCGTTGGCTGGAATAGCCGAAAAAGTCTCTAAAATCAACTTCATAGCAGTTGGATTGGCATTATACACATCTGATAGAATATCTGCACCATTGGTTGCTTTCTTCCACTCTGTACGGTTACGCGTCAATTCAAGATTTTGGAAGGCCTGACGAATTTGCCCCTCTGAAACTCCTTCTTGTAGGGCAACATAAGACGCAATCATAGCATTGGTGGCATTGTACTTGCCAGTTACTGGCAAATCGAGGGCTTGTTCCAAGAAATTAGCCTTAAAGGTCAGACTGTCCTTGCGCTCAATCAAGTCTGTGATTTCCAGCTCTGCTCCTTGCCCAAAACGAACCACCTTTTTATCAGCTGGCAAGTAGTCCTCTACAATAGAGTCAGCCGGTGCCAAAAGCAAAGAACCCGATGCCATACCATCTGCAATTTGCATTTTTCCTTTAGCAATCTCTGAACGGTCTTTGAAAAAGGCCAAATGTGCTTCTCCAACCAAGGTCACGATGGCTGTTTTTGGACGAGCCAATTCTGACAAGAGATGAATATCTCCCAAGTGATCCTGTCCCATCTCCAAGACCAATTTTTCTGTTCCTTCAGGCATATGGAGAACTGTGTAAGGAAGGCCAATCTCGTTATTGTAGTTGCCTTGAGTTTTGTAGGTTTTGTAGGTTGTTGATAGCAAGTGCGCTAACATATCCTTGGTCGTTGTTTTACCATTTGAACCTGTGACCGCAAAGACATCAACAGCTGTTTTTTCAAGATAATAGGCAGCTAGGGATTGAAAGGCAGCCAAAACGTCATCTACTAGAATGTAGGGATGATTTGCGACCTCTTTCTCAGACAAGGTTACTGCTGCACCCTTTTCAAAGGCTGTTTCAATAAAGTCATGACCGTCACGCGCACCTTTAAGTGGCACAAATAAATCTCCTGTCGCAATCAAACGACTGTCAAACTCAGCCTTTTCTAACTGGGTGTCCTCAAAGATGCTGATATCATTTTTAGCTCCTACAACTTGAGCCACTTCATGGATCGTTAATTTCATTTCTACTCCTTTAAAAAGGGTCGAAGCTCGAGAACTCTAGTCACCTTTCAGTGATGGTTCT
Organism: Streptococcus mitis; assembly: GCF_905187535.1. Taxonomy (GTDB): domain Bacteria; phylum Bacillota; class Bacilli; order Lactobacillales; family Streptococcaceae; genus Streptococcus; species Streptococcus mitis_BS. Next base: position 108,704 of record NZ_CAJJIE010000028.1, on the reverse strand, counting down.
GGCTCCTACCCTCTCTTTCATTTTTATAGCAAATGCGCTTCGCGCTTGTCAAAACTTTCTTTAGCAAGATCAACCAAACGCTCGATTAGTTCTGGGTAGCTGATTCCCATATTGTCCCAAAGTAGTGGGTACATAGACCACTGGGTGAAACCTGGCATGGTATTAAGCTCGTTTAGGAAAATCTCTCCCTTATCTGTATAGAAGAAATCGCAACGAGATAGACCGAGGCCACCAATAGCACGGAAGGCAGTTTCTGCATTTTGACGCATGACAGCTACCACATCATCACTGATTTTGGCTGGAATATCCATGGTAATCTTGTTATCAATATACTTGGCGTCATAGTCGTAAAAGGCAACATCCTTGACTACTTCTCCTGGTAGCGTACTCTTGACATCGTAGTTGCCCAAGAGACCAACCTCGATTTCACGGGCATTCACCCCTTGCTCAACCAAAACACGGCTGTCATATCGGAAGGCAAGTTCCAAAGCTTGGCGGAGTTCCTCTTGATTTTCAGACTTAGAAATACCGACACTTGAACCCATGTTTGATGGTTTTGTGAAAACTGGATAAGTCAATTTTTCTTCAACTTCGGCAATTTTAGCAGTCACATCATCACCTTCGACAATGGCCACATAAGGAACTTGGGCAATCCCGACAGATTCTAACACACGCTTGGTCGTGATTTTGTCCATGGCAAGGCTAGATGACAATATGTTACAACCAACATAAGGCATTTTCAAAACTTCCAAGAATCCTTGAACTGAACCATCTTCTCCCATCGGACCGTGAAGGACTGGAAAGACCACTGCTCCTTCTTCGTAGATGGCACTTGGTGCAACTTTCTTATCCCAATCAATGGTTTCATTGGTCATAAGACGATCCTCTTGACCTGGAGTCTGGCTAAATTCTTGCGTTTTAATAAAGTCACCTGACTGGCTGATGAAGAAAGTCTTGACTGTGAAACGGTCGTAGTTGACCGCACGCATCACACTCTCAGCTGAAAGAACAGAGACTTCACGCTCTGCACTACGTCCACCGTATAAAAGAATAATCGTTTGTTTCATATTATTTGTTCCAATTCTAATAGAATACTCGTTCTTTAGTATATCATATTTGCTTCTTTTTTGAAACTTGAACCTGATACTGGTCTTCAATAAATCTAAAAAGAGACCGATAAAACAACTGTCGGCCTCCTTGATTTTTTGTATAAATGAATTGAGTGTGTTCATTTGTCTAGACTTACAACTCTGTTCGATTTTCAATAGCTCGTAAGAGTGTAACTTCATCCGCATACTCAATGTCCGCTCCCACAGCTAGACCTCGTGCTAGACGCGTAACCTTGATACCAGCTGGCTTGAGCAAGCGTGAAAGATACATGGATGTCGCTTCACCATCTGCTGTAGCATTGGTCGCCACAATCACTTCTGAAACTTCACTATCCATAAGACGAGTCATCAGGCTCTTGAGATTGATATCATCTGGACTGATACCATTCATGGGAGAAATGAGTCCATGCAAGACATGATAGAGTCCATGGTATTCTTGGATATTCTCCATGGCTGCCACATCGCGACTATCCTCGAGAACTAAAATGGTTGTCTGATCACGAGTCGGATCGGTACAGATAGAGCAAGGATCGTCATCAGTCAGGCGACCGCAGATGGAACAGTAGGTCAGCTCTCTCTTAGCAGAAAGGAGATTTTTAGCAAATTCATTGACATCGTCATCAGACATTCCAATAGTATAGAAGGCCAGACGGGTAGCCGTCTTAATCCCGATACCCGGTAATTTCGAATAACTGTCAATTAGCTTAGCAATAGGTGTTGGATAAAGCATATGTTCCTTTCTAATTCATTGGATGATGTTGGTTATAGAGGTTGATAATATCGCGCGCAATGGAAGGTCCGACACCATTTGTAAGGTTGGTGTTATGAGGGAAGACAACAGCTACAGCGATTTGAGGATTATCTGATGGTGCATAGGCCACAGCATTGGTATTGTTAGCTTTTTGACCACCCTCAACATAACTTTCGGCAGTACCTGTTTTTCCACTAATGGATACCGCTGCGCCATTTGAAAAGGCACGACCGGTTGTCAAAGCACTACCACCATGTGAAACTTGATAAAATCCTTGTTGAAGAATGGAAACATCAGACTCAGAAATATTAATTTTATTCATTTCCTTGGTTTCAACAGATTGGATTAAGTTCCCTAAGCCGCCTTGTTCATTATTTCCATAAATCCCCTCAACAATGTGGGGCGCAATCCGAACACCGTTGTTGGCAATTGTTCCAACATACTGGGCCAATTGCATTGGGGTGTAGTTATCAAACTGACCAAATGCATTGGTAATGTAATTAGCAAAATTATACTCTTTTGGTATAAAACCAGTTGACTCATCTGGAAGGTCAATGCCTGTTGAGGCTCCAAGACCATATTCCGCAAATGTCGAGCGAAGTTTCCCCATAGCGGATTCTAAATTGTTAGTTAAAACAAACATATTGGGTTGATAGGTCTGACCCATAATGCCCAAAGCCGTTTGAACCATATAGGTATTAGAAGAATACTCCAAGGCTTCCACAGCTGTAATCGGGAATGAACCGTAGGCCTGAGTGTACCAAGAATTAATCGGAGCTGAGCCTTGGAAGACAATCGGTTGGTCTGTCAAGGTCTGGTTCCCTGATAAGACTCCATTCTCCCAACCAGAGCTGATGGTCGCCGCCTTGACAACAGAACCCGGAACAAAGACATTGGTTACTGTTCCCAAGGAATCAGGCGTTAGCTCCCCCGTTTTCAAATCATGTTTGAGCCCTGACATAGACAAAACCGCACCTGTTTTTGGGTTCAAAGCAACTGCATAAACACCTTCAGAATATCTGGCTCCTCCATTTCCTAGCTCGGAATTGAAGTAACTCTTAAGCAGATTGTCCACGCTATCTTGGAAGGACAAATCAATAGTCAGTTTAATATTATTCCCTTTGGTACCATCTTCGATATTTTCGACACTTTCCATATTACCATACTTATCTAGATGGATTTCTTTCACCGAGCGTTTCCCTTGCAAGGTTTCTTCATATTGTTTTTCTAGATAAGAGGTTCCAACACGGTCGTTTAGAGAATAACCTTTTTTGATATAAGCATCTGCTTCTTCAGCTGGAAGACCAGCTTTTTCACTGGATACACTACCTACTATAGACGCAAGTGAAGTCTCTAGGACCTTTCGATCCCACGAAGTTGAAATACTGATACCAGGTAAATTCTTAGAAGCCGAAGCAATCAAGGCAATCTGAGTATCTGTCAAGGAGTCTGTCGCAATGGTCCCTGTCGCAAAATTTCCAACTGCATTGAGTTGGCTAAAGAGATAAATTTCTTTCTTTTCGTCATCCGAGTAGGTCAATTGACTTGGATCGATACTTTCAACAGTATTATTGTAAAGCTCGGATTCAGATAATTGATTGCCATCAGAATCAAGTCGCTTCTCACGTGGTAAACTTTCCACTGCTTTCTTATATACATCTTGATCTGCTAGATAATAGTCCGCCAACTGTCGATCAGTCAATGTTGGAGAAGTAACTCCCACATAAGCCAGCAACTTCTTGGCTGTTTCTTTTAAATCTGCAGCCGTCATTTTGTTGTTTCGAGTAAAGGAAACGACTTGTTTCACAGTATTTTCAACCAAAGGCTTGCCACTAGCATCATAAATTTCGCCCCGAGCCGAACTAGTAGTCACCTTTGTTTTACTAGCAGATGCTAATTTTGTCTCATAAAAATCCTTGTTCAAAACCTGCATATAAAGCAGGCGACCTATAATGGCCATAAAGAGCAAAATGACAATCGAAAACAATAAATTAAGCCGAATCGGAATCGAATGGCTGTCAAATTTTCTCATACAAATCAGTCTCATTTCTATTTAAAATCTTACTCTTCATTGTACCACAATTTGAGCAGAAAATTATGGAAAAGCAAGAAGCTTTTTTTCGTTTTTACAGTAAGATACGTTTTTATTTATTCATCCCTATATTATATGTTATAATGAATGTAAAAGTTCAATAATCTAGTCTTTTTCCAACACGACTCATTTAAAGGAGCCTTTCTATGGACAAACCAGATATAGCAACCATCATTGATTCCCACTTCGAAGAAATGACAGATTTAGAGCAAGAAATCGCTCGCTATTTTTTACAATCTGAAACCATTGCAGATGATTTATCTTCCCAACAGGTCACTCAAAAATTACATATCTCTCAGGCTGCTCTGACCCGCTTTTCTAAAAAGTGTGGTTTTACAGGCTATCGAGAATTTATTTTCCAATACCAACACCAAGCAGAGAAACAGGACACCCATTCTCACAAACACAGTCCACTGACAAAACGAGTCCTTAGAAGTTATAGCAGTATGCGGGAACAAACACAGGACTTGATTGACGAAGTCCAACTAGAACGAATCGCCCAATTAATTGAAGATGCTGAGCGTGTCTACTTCTTCGGAACAGGTAGTTCTGGCCTTGTTGCTCGTGAAATGAAATTGCGCTTCATGCGTCTGGGTGTGGTCTGCGAGGCTTTGACCGATCAAGACGGCTTTGCCTGGACAACCAGTATTATGGACGAAAATTGTCTCGTACTCGGTTTCTCACTTTCTGGCACAACTCCTTCTATTTTAGATAGCCTATTAGATGCCAAGGAGATGGGGGCAAAGACTGTACTCTTTACAAGTGTTCCCAATAAAGATAGCCAGGCCTATACAGAGACTGTTCTTGTAGCCACCCACAGTCAGTCATCCTACATCCAACGAATATCCGCTCAACTTCCAATGCTCTTCTTTATCGATTTGATTTATGCCTACTTTTTGGAAATCAATCGTGAAAGCAAGGAAAAAATCTTTAACAGCTACTGGGAAAATAAAAAACTCAACGGCTATCGTAGACAAAAACGTATCAGAAAATCCTAGCTTGGCTGAGCCAAACTAGGATTTTTATTCATCACCAAACATCACTCTTCTAGATTATGAATTAGTCGTATCTTGACTTAGTCTTAAATAATTTCATATAATCACTTTTTGAAGGGAGTAAATAAGCAAGTCTGACAGTATCCTCAACAATTGTATATAATACGATGTAATCCTTACTCAAGGTCAATCCTCGCGTTTGGTAGTGAGGATCTAATTTCTTACCAAATTTTTCATCGGCATCAAATCCAGCTTGGGGGAAAATTTCTAGCCGATTAATATCTTTTCTAATATTGGCTACTTTTCGTCTCGCAGCCTCTACAGAACCAATTTCCTCCGCTATATACTGATATATTTTATCCAGACTATCAATCACTCTAGGAGAATACAAAATCCGATATTTTTTATAATCCATAGCGTGTCACGACATCCTCATCTGTCAAGTAATTTCCAGCCTCAATCTTGGCATAACTTTCTTGAACTTCTGCTTGTAATTGTCTAAATAAATACTCCTTCTCTAATTCCTCTTCACTTAGTAAATCTACTTCATTTGTTACGGCAACATTCTTTAAAAATAATCTAAGTGCTGATGAAAGAGAGAGATTTTTTTCTTTTAACACTTCCATGGCATCATTTACCAATTCTCTATTAGCTTGAAAGGTCACAATTTTATTTGAATTTGCTATAGACATTTTATATAATTCCTTTATATATTTTATTTATTATCTCACAATTATAAAGAAAGTCAAGGGAACTTGATTAGAAAATCCTAGTTTGGCTGGGCCAAACTAGGATTGTTTTGTTTTAAAATGATAATAGGCACCCAACATACCTGCTGTGTTTTGGTGATGGGCAAATTCTAATCGTGTTTTTTCTGCTAGGCTTGGCACTAAGGCATCTTTTAAAGCTGTGCGGATCTTGGGTTTGAGGATAGCCTCTTGCCCCATGATACCGCCACCGAGAATGACCACTTCAGGATTGGCAACGTAGCAAATATTTGCCAGACCTTTTCCTAGATAGTCTACCATGCGGTCAATACCAGCCATACAAATCTTGTTGCCTTCAGTAGCTTCCTTAAAGATGCGTCGCCCATTCCACTGTTCAACTAGATCGCCATGGCCTGCTGCTACATACTCCACCAAGGCTGTCGTAGAGGCCAAGTCTTGGAAAGCTCCATCCTGCATGTGCATATAACCAACTTCACAGGCCGAATTGCTAAAACCATGGAAGACTTTTCCATCCATAATCAAGCAACCCCCGATACCTGTTCCAATAGTCAAGCAAAGAGTGACACTCGCTCCCTTGCCTGAACCAGATACCGCCTCAGCCAGACCTGCACAGTTGACATCATTTTCAATCTCACAAGGAATCGCAAAACTCGTCTCGATTTCCTTCTTGAACTGGGTTCCTGCATAGTTGGGAATCTGAGGACCAGCATAGAAAATCTCACCCTTATCAGGATCCACCATCCCCGCAGAAGAAATAGCAACACCTGCTACTGGGCCTTTTTCTAGATAGCTGGCAACGATATCTTTGGTTTTTTGTAAGATATAAGGCCCACCCTTATGCGCCTCAGTTGGCATTTCATACGATTCAACAAGTTGGCCTTCTTGGTCGATCAAACCATATTTGATGTTGGTTCCACCGATATCAATTGCAACATAGTGTGTCATAAATACCTCCTTATGGATTAGAGGAAGCGCTCCTTGGTTTCATGAATCAAGGCTGCAGCTGCTTCTACAACTGGACGATCCTCTTCAGTTACTGGCGTCAATGGTGAACGAACAGAACCAATGTTCAAGCCTTCATTGATTTTCAAGACTTCTTTAATAACACCATACATATTTCCATGTGCAGCAGTCAATTTGCCAATGATTGCATTGATAGCGTATTGCAATTCACGCGCTGTTTCCAAGTCTTTGTCAGCAATCAATTGGTTGAGTTTCAAGAAGAGTTCTGGCATAGCACCATAAGTACCACCGATACCAGCTTTTGCTCCCATGAGACGACCACCTAAGAACTGTTCATCTGGACCGTTGAAGACGATATGGTCTTCCCCACCAAGACTCACAAAGGTTTGGATATCTTGAACTGGCATAGAAGAGTTCTTAACACCGATAACACGTGGATTCTTCAACATTTCTGTGTAAAGGCTTGGAGTCAAAGCAACCCCTGCCAATTGAGGAATGTTATAAATCACGTAGTCTGTATTTGGAGCTGCAGAACTAATATCGTTCCAATATTTAGCAACTGAGTATTCTGGCAAGCGGAAATAAATCGGCGGAATCGTTGCAATAGCATCTACTCCTAAGCTTTCAGCATGACGAGCAAGTTCCATACTATCCTTTGTATTGTTGCAAGCAACGTGAGCAATGATGGTCAATTTACCTTTAGCAACTGCCATGACTTCTTCCAAGATTAACTTGCGGTCTTCAACGCTTTGGTAGATACATTCACCAGAAGAACCATTGACATAAAGACCTTGAACACCTTTATCAATGAAGTATTGAACCAAGGCACGTGTACGTTCTGGGCTTACTTCTCCTTGATCATCATAACATGCGTAGAAGGCTGGAATGACACCTTCGTATTTTTTTAAATCTGACATAGATTTTCTCCTAAGATTTCTTTTTTTCTGCTAAAAGCAGGATTTATTCTTTACGTGTTTAGTATACACCTTGTGAAAAACGCTTTCAATATCTTGTGTACACTTAGATTTTAGTTTTGACATGTATTTTGAAACGTTTAAAGCTTGAAAGTAGTTTCAGAAACAAGCCATCCTATTCGTATTTTGCAAAAATTTTCTCCATCAATCCAGTCTGGATAAAGACCAATAGTCCAAATCCAAAAAGCAGGAAGGCTGAACCACCTAAAAGTAGACTGAAGGCTGACAGATAAAGAACCATCACAATGAGTATAAGAATGGCTAACATGAGGAAGAACCAAGGAAAGTTAAAACTTGCCAAGATCAGCCCCTTTTGTAACACTTCTTTCCAAGTTAAATCATAGCGCGCAGCGATCGGATAGCTAGCCAGCATCACGATAGTGAGGAAGATAAGAATGCCTAGACAAATAGCTTTCACCATTTGGAAAGGCATAGCTGTCTGCCCCCAGAAGAGATAGAGGTCTAGAAGACTCAACAAAACAATGCCTAACTCAAGCAGACCTAACTGAAGACCTAGTTTCAGATTTTGCTTGAAAGCTCTTAGATAGATTTTAAAGACAGGCACTCGTCTGCTCTTCTTAATATCAAACATGGTCTCGTAGAGGCTAATTTTAGCCACTCCAATCGTCACGATGGGCAAACAAGAAACAACAAAAAGAAGATTGGCTGTGACGATATCCAAGACCTTTTCACTAAAACGCATGAGAAAGTTGTCTGTATCAAATGCTGCCTTGATAAGGCTTACTCCTTTTTGTGCCATGTTTGCTCCTCCTGATTTTTAATCAATCAAAATTTTAAAGAGATATTTGCGAACCTTCTCTTCCATACCTGCATAGCCATTTGGCTGGTGAGGTTCTCCTGGAAAGAAAATCGCAAAATTGTGATAACCCAACAAGAGTGGGTAGTGTTCATGACAATGAACAAAGCCAATGTCACTCGCTTCGTCAAATGCTACTGCTTCATCTTTGATACGTGAACCGTAGCTAGAATATTCATGTCCTTCTACCAGCAAATGCAAATCTGCATAGTTTTTATGATGCTCAAATTGATCATTTTCAGCTTGATTGAGGACATTTTCCTGAACAACTAGAAAGACCTTGTCCCCGTCAATCTCATACTTTCCTAACTCGAAAGAATCTTTACGATGTTGATAGAGATAGTCGATAGCCTTGTCTAGATTAGGATGAATCCCCTTGTAAAAGGTAATATTTTTCAAATCGTCAAAAATCATACTCTTTCCTTCGTTTCTGATAGTTAACTAAAATCATTCTTAAGTTGATAAGTGTCTAACAAAACTTCATAAAGTAACTGCATACCCTCCATTTTGTAGACACTTATAACTCTATATTCCCATAGTATGCCAAGACTACTTCCGCCATCTTGACACACCAGTTTACTTTTCTTAACCTTTAACAGCTCCCATAGTAATACCTTGTGTGAAGGATTTTTGGAAGACAAGGAAGACTGTTACGATTGGCACAGCTGCAAGGGCTGCCCCTGCCATGATCAAACCATAGTTGGTTGCCATTTCGGCCTGCATGGTCGCAACCCCGAGTGAGATAGTCAAGTTGTTACGTGAAGTCAACATAACCAACTGCATGAAGTAGTCGTTCCAAGTATTGATGAAAGTGAAGATTGCAAGGGCTGCAAATCCTGGTTTCACAATTGGGAAGGCTACGCTCCAGAAAGTACGAATCTCACCACAACCGTCGATTTTAGCTGATTCAAGCAATTCTGTTGGGATGTTTTCGCTAAATTGTTTCATAAGGAAGACCCCAAATGGCCATCCAATCAAAGGCAAGATAACTGCCCAAAGAGTGTCATGGATTCCCATGAAGTTGACGATACGTACCAATGGCACAAGGACAACTTGTTTTGGAAGCGCCATAGCAGCGATGAAGATGGCAAATAGAATGCGTTGCCCATAGAAACGTTTTTTAGCCAATACATAACCTGCTAGAGATGACGTCGCACAGACTAAGAACATGGTTACCAATGAGATAAACACAGAGTTCCACATCCACTGCATAGCAGGGTTTTGCACCATGAGTTGTTGGAAGTTTTCCATGGTTGGCATTTTAGGGAACCATTGTGGCGGAATCATAATGGTATCAGGCTGTGATTTGAAGGCCCCTGTCAAAATCCAGTAGAACGGAAAGATGAACAGCACGGTCAACAAGAGCAAGATAATAGTTGAAATAACAGTGAAAGCTGTTAAAGGTTTCTTTTGTGTAGATTGCATAGCTGTCTCCTTTCTTTAGTATTCTACGTCGTTTCCAAGTACTTTAAATTGAACAAAGCTTACGATAGCAATCATGACTGCCAAGAAGACACCGATGGTATTTGCATAGCCGTATTCTGTCAATTGGAAGGCTTTTTCGTAAAGGTAGTACATAAGTGTACTTGTTGAATAGTTTGGACCACCAGATGTCAACAACTGAATCAAGGCGAAACATTGGAATGAGTTAATTGTTGTAATAATTGCGATGTAAAGAGTTGTTGGAAGAAGGCTTGGCCATTTAATCTTCCAGAAAACTTGCAATTCAGTCGCACCATCAACACGCGCCGCTTCCACCAATGAATTGTCAATATTTCCCATGGCCGCGATATAAAGGATAATTGGCTGACCAACAGATGTTGTCAAAAGGATAATCATAATCGCCATCAAAGCCCAGTTTTTATCTCCCAACCAAGAAATATTTTGGCTGATGATGTGGCTTGACTTAAGGACAAAGTTTAGAATCCCTGATAGTGGGTCATAAATCCATTTCCAAACAACTGTTACGGCAACACTACCTGTTACAACAGGAAGGAAGAAGACGAAACGGTAGAAAGAACGGGCAATGGCATTTTGATGATAGGTCTGAGATGCTACAAAGAGTGAGAATAGAACAACAACTGGTACAGATCCAATAACCAGAATCACGGTATTGATCAAAGACTTCATAAAGACAGGGTCTTTAAACATGCGAATGTAGTTGTCCAAGCCCACAAACTCAAATTTAGTCATTGAGTAGTTAAAGAAACTTGTAATGAATCCCATAATCATAGGAGCCAATACAAAGATGACAAAGAAAAATAATACTGGTGCTAGGAAAGCGTAGGAAATCACTGTTTCCCGCATACGAATTTTATTGACTTTCACAGTCGGCACCTCTCTTTCACTAATAGAATATTTTGGATTTTCTTGAACTGTTTTAAAATCAAAATGAAATTTTTTAAGATTCGCTTATGTAAGAACTTCATTTTAATTTCGTGACAGTTCCTACCATTTCAAACAAAATCCTCCCTTTTCTTACATAGACTATGCACAGGGAAAAGGGAGGAGTCAATCTGATTTAGTGCTTATTGTTTTGTAGCTTTTTTAATTGTTTCGTTAGCTTTTTCAGTGAAGGCTTTCAAAGCGTCCGCTGGTTTTTCGTCACCATTTGATACAGATTGCAACATTGGGAACCAAAGTGTTCTCATTTCAGCAAAACCATTGATAGTGTTGTAGTATGGTGAGTAGTATTTAGTCCAACCACTGATTGTTTCCATACGTTTGTCATCATAAAGTTTGCCAAATGAAGTACGAACTGGGAAGGCACCTGTACGAACAACGTCTTTTGGACCCCATTCTTTGTCATCCGCGATGAATTGAACGAATTTCTTAGATGCTGCAACTTTCTTGTCGTCTTTATTGTTGAATACTGCAAATCCGTTTACAAGGTATTCAAGAGCTGGTTTACCTGAATCTGATGGGAATGGTACTTCTACCACTTCTACTTTACTTGCTTCCAAGAGTTTAGCTTGGATACCGTTTTGAGCTGGTGCCCAAAGGATTGTGTAAGATGTTTGACCGTTGGCAAAGTTTTGGATATCTGCTCCACCGTCAAATTGTGAACCGTTGTTCAACAAACCGTCTTTGATCCAGCTAGCTGCTTTTTCAAGACCTTTGACGAATTTAGGATCATCAGTTGTATATTTTGTTACATCTTTATCTGTTACAGAACCGCCGTAAAGGTTTGAGATGAAGGCACGTGTTCCTTGGTCTCCCCCTTGACCTGAACTGAACAATGAGCCTGGTGTATAACCTTTATCTTTAAGCGCTTTCAAAACTTTTTCAAAATCATCAGTTGTCCAACCTTCTTTTACAAGGTTTGCAACTCCAGCTTCTTCCAACATTTTCTTGTTCATAGCCATGTAGAATGGTGCTGAACTGATTGGATACATGTAAGCTTTGTCCCCAGCTTTACTTGCTTGTACGATATTTTCGTTGTTAACATCTTTGACGAATTCGTCTGTGAAGAGGTCGTTCAACTCAGCCAATTTACCATTTTTACCGTATTGGATGATACGTCCTGGTGCGTCAAAAAGTACGTCTGGAGCTGTTCCTGCTTCGATAGCTGTTGTGATTTTTTCAGGACCTGACTTAAAGTCGATGGTTTCCAATTTCACTTTTACATCTGGATTTGCTTTTTCAAACGCTTCGATGATTGATTTTTCATATGTTCCAACACCGTCACCAGTTTTTTCTTGAGTGAAGACTGGGAATGCCCACCAAGTGATTTCTGTTTTTCCACTATCGCTACCAGATTTTCCAGCATCTTTACTTCCACCAGAATTACCACATGCAGCAAGGCCAAGAATCGCAGCACCCGCAAGTACTGTACAAGCTAGTTTTCTAAATTTCATTTGTATTCTCCTAATTGATAAGCGTATCCATATTGGATAATGAGTAAGATTGCATTTGTATACGTTTTCATTTTATCCGACGCATCCACCACTCTCCTCTGTTTTTAGATTGTGTTATTTGAGACCAGCAACGAAGCGTTCTGTGATCTCTTTTGGTCTAGTAATAGCGCCACCAACAACAATACCTCGCACTCCATATCCTAGGATTTGTTTGGCTTGTTCTGGTGTATGGATTTTTCCTTCTGCAATGACATCTACGCCAGCATCACAAAGTTTTTTGATTAATTCAAAATCGGGACCATCCACTTTTGGACTGTAAGATGTGTAGCCTGATAAGGTTGTTCCGACAAAGTCAATTCCTGCTTCAACAGCTACAAGTCCTTCTTCGAAAGTACTTGTATCAGCCATCAAGAGCTGGTTAGGATATTTTTCCTTAACCTGTCGAATGAACTCTTGAATTTCCAAACCATCGTAGCGTTCACGCTTGGTACAATCCAAAGCAATCACCTCGATGTCAAGTTCTGCCAATTCATCAACTTCTTTCATCGTAGCCGTGATGAAGGGTTCTTGCGGTGGATAATCTCGTTTAATTATCCCAATGATTGGAAGGTTTGTGACCTCCTTGATTTCCTTGATATCGCGAACACTATTTGCTCGGATACCGACTGCTCCACCTTGCTCAGCCGCTTTGACCAGCAAGGGAATGACTCCTCCCGCTTCTGTATAAAGCGGTTCGTGAGGAAGGGCCTGACAAGAAACGATGATTCCATCTTTGATTTGTGCAATCAAGGCTTCTTTAGTAATCTGTGGCATCCTCTTTCCTCCTTTTCTTTGTTCTTATGAGGTCATTATATATCATTTGTTAAGCGCTTTCAATACTTTGTGATAGAATAGATTTCAGTTTCAAAAGTATTTTATAGAACAGCCGTTTCTGAAAGTAGTTTCAGAGAGGTATCTATTTTAAGTCATCTTTTCTAGACTGAAAAAGAGAGCTACTCTGCTCTCTCATTCATCACTTCACATATTTAAAAGGTATCTCACTACCACAGAGCCAGTTGTAGACTTGGTCATTGACAAATACATTCATGGCTTCATGAGCATACTCAGGCATGATGCGATAGGCCTTATCGCAAGTCAAACGATTGTAAATCGCAAACTGGGTAATAGGATAGCAAACATCATCGTCCAAGCCCGTAATCATCTTGACCTCACCCTTGATACGATGTGCAAGATTTTTCACATCGATATAGGCAAGGGTCTCCATGATTTCCTCTTCAGTTTCATGGAAGGGGTCGTGAAACTTGAAATAACGAAAAAGTTCGTCGTAAGCCTCGCTAGTATTCCCAATCTCAAGCACCCGTCTGAAGTCTGACAGGAAAGGATAGATGGCAACTGTTTTCTGAATTCGAGGATTGAGCGCTGTCGCAACCAAGGCTAGAGCCCCTCCTTGTGAGGCACCATAACTTGAAAGTCGATTCTCATCCACCTGAGGTAGACTGGCAATAATTTCAATCAACTGGTAAATATCCAGATAAACATCCTTATAAAAGAGGTGATCCCGACCTTCCACTGCACCACGGATAATGTGCCCTTTCACCGTATTTCCAAGAGGAGAACGCATTCCGTCTTGCGAATAGCCCGACTGGCCTCGAACGTCCATGGAAACAACACCGTAACCAGCTACGGTGAAGGCCAGCATGTCAGCCCAGTCCCAACCACGTCCCATATAACCATGAAAATGGAAGATTAGAGGAACTTTCCCCTCACTCTTTGGAAGAACGACACGTGCATAGACCTTGCCTTCATTTGTTCCTTCAAAGGTTAACTCATAGCACTTGACTTTGGGAATGTGGAAATCTCTTTCCTCCAACTGGTAGGCTGGAAGAGTTGAAACTTTTTTCACTTCCTCATCCCAGAAAGCATCAAAGTCTTGTGGAACCTCGTCCCTTCCTTTATAAGTCTTGATTTCTTCTAACAAAGCTGGATTTTTCATAACATGCTCCTTCATTTTTGTAATCGCTACCACCACTGTAGCATATCTAAGAAAGCAATGCAAGAAAGAAAAGCAAATAGAAAGTGATTTTAGATTCTTTATTTTTGGAATGATAGACTGAAAGTAGTTTTAGAAACAAAAAAGAGCATCCCTGCTCTTTCTTCCTTCTATTCAATCTTAGTTTTTACTTCTTTCTTTTGGAAAGTGGTTTGGTAATTTACTTTAATCGTTACTGTCATCTGAGAGTCCTCGTTTCTTTTTGATGACTCTAGTATAAGGGCCAAACCTGAAAGCTAGCTTAGACTTCTGTTTTACTCAAGCAGGTTTTCAAAAAGTCAAAGCACGATATACCAGTCTCAACCCAGCTTCAGGTCATGTTATGGATAAGACTGGAATGTCCTATCTAAAGACTGTTGCAAATGGGGTAGAGAGAAAAGGCTATATTGCGAACCTTATTTGTTATCAGATAAGCGGAGAAGACAGAGAATCTTAAAATTTATTGCTTATCCGCTGTTCTTATTTTTTATTTACTATTTCATTTATCCTCTTTTTTCCGAATAAATAGATAGAACCATTGAATCTAGCAAAATTAGATTTTAAAATATGGTATAATAGAAGGAGGGAATGGATGATTCTCAGACATCCGGGCATCAGCCCAACCAATGACTTGGTTGCTAAGAAAATTTTTAGCAATCCAGAAATCACTTGTCAATTTATTCGCGATATGCTGGACTTGCCAGCCAAAAATGTAACCATTTTGGAGGGAAGTAACATTCATGTCTTGCCTTCCCTGCCGTACTCGGCGCAGGATTTCTATACCAGTATAGATGTTTTGGCGGAGTTGGACAATGGGACGCAAGTAATTATTGAGATTCAGGTGCATCATCAGAATTTTTTCATCAATCGCCTGTGGGCTTATCTATGCAGTCAGGTTAATCAAAACCTCGAAAAAATTCGCCAACGTGAAGGTGACACTCATCAGAGTTACAAACATATTGCCCCAGTATACGCTATCGCAATCGTGGATAGTAATTACTTCTCGGATGATTTGGCTTTTCACAGTTTTAGTATGCGCGAAGACATGACAGGTGAGGTCTTAACCATCACAAACAATGGACAAGAAAACCATCTGGTCAAGATGGCGTTCTTGGAATTAAAAAAATACAAAGAAACCAGCAAAGACGAGGTTCGCAAGCCGTGGTTGGAGTTTTTCGGTAATAAACCCTTTACCCAGGAACCCGAGCGAGCCATCAGCCAGGCAGACCAACTGCTAGACTACAAGAGCTGGTCCGAGGAGGACAGGAAAATGTTTAGTCAACTACGTATGCGTGAAGAACAGGCATTATTGGCTCATGATTATGCCTTGGAAACTGCTAGGGCAGAAGGGATTGAACAGGGGTTGGAACGTGGTATTGAACAGGGACTGGAGCGTGGAAAAGTTGAAGGAAGTTTGTCTATGCTACTAAATCTAGTCCGTCAAGGTCTTTTGCCTTCTGAAGTTGCCAGTCAACAATTGGGCATGACTGTCGCTGAGTTTGAGGCATTGTTGTAAGACCAGCACTAACTGTCAAGAACATCATCTAGTCAAGATGGCATTTTTGGAATTAAAAAAATATAGAGGAACCAGCAAAGACGAGGTTCGCAAGCCGTGGTTGGAGTTTTTGTAAATCATTAAATCAATGACAGATTTTTCCGTAATAGATGGAAGAATCTGTTTTTTTAGTTATGCTAGATGTTGGCTCTGAAATATTAAGATATAGTGTATTGAAATAAGATATGAACAAAGAAATTAGGAAAGTCAAATTATAGTTAAATGAAATAAAAACTGAACAAATTGATCGCGGAATTCAAACTAATTTCTAAAAATATTTTAGAAAACTAGGTGTACTATTCCAGATTCAATCTACTATAATTTCTAGAATTTTTTTAGAATCCGCAGTGTGCTATTTTAGATTCAATAAATTGTGCTTTTAGAAACAAAAAAGAGCATTTCGCTCTTTCTTCCTTCTATTCAATCTTAGTTTTTTGCTTCTTTCTTTTGGAAAGTGGTTTGGTAATTTACTTTAATCGTTACTGTCATCTGAGAGTCCTCGTTTCTTTTTGATGACTCTAGTATAAGGGCGAAACCTGAAAGCTAGCTTAAGTTTTCCTTAGAGAAAGCTTAATCTAGATGTTCTTTCTTTTCCAGATGAAGGGCAATCATGCGCCACTCTGGATCCTCTTGCCAGCCTTCTATAGAACTAATGTAGCTAGCAACCTTTCTGGCTTCTTCTAAAATCGGAAAATCTTCGATAATATCAGCCACTTGAAACTCTGGAAGTCCTGACTGTCTGGTTCCAAAAATTTCACCTGAACCACGCATTTTCAAATCTTCCTCCGCAAGGACAAATCCATTGGTCGTTTCCGTCATGATGCGCATGCGGTCTTTCCCAGAATCCGTCTTGGGATTGGCAACGAGAACAGCATAGGACTGCTTATCTCCCCGACCGACACGACCCCTGAGCTGGTGGAGCTGGCTGAGACCGAAGCGATCGGCATCCATAATAATCATAACGGTCGCATTGGGAACGTTAACCCCGACCTCGATAACCGTCGTCGAAACCAAAATATCAGTCTTTCTCTCTTTGAACTCCTGCATAATCTGGTCTTTTTCATCACTCTTCATCTTACCGTGTAGAAGAGCCACTTCTGCCTTCCCTGCAAAATGAGCTGTCAACTCCTCTGATAAAGCAATAGCATTTTTCAAATCCAGAGCTTCTGATTCTTCAATCAAGGGAGATATGACATAGGCTTGTGAACCTTTTTGGATTTCTCCCTCTAACCAAGTCAAGACCTGAGGCAGTTGCTCATGCTTGATCCAGCGCGTCACAATAGGCTTCCGCCCTGCTGGCATCTGGTCAATAATGGAAACATCCATATCGCCAAAGGCTGTGATAGCCAAGGTTCGTGGAATGGGAGTTGCCGTCATCATGAGAACATCAGGATTGTCCCCTTTTTCCCGTAAAATACGCCTTTGCCCCACACCAAAACGGTGCTGCTCATCGATGATAATCAAACCAAGACGAGCATAATCCACCCCATCTTGTATCAGAGCATGAGTTCCGATAATCAAATCAGCCTCACCCTTGGCAATGGTCTCCAAGACTTCTCTTTTTTCTGCAGCTTTCAAGGAACCTGTCAAAAGAGCCAGTTTCAAGTCTGGGAAGAGACTCTTCAAACTCTCAAAGTGTTGCTCTGCTAGGATTTCTGTCGGCACCATTAGGGCAGCTTGATAGCCAGCTGTTACCGCCGCAAACATTGCCAAACCAGCGACCACAGTTTTTCCACTCCCCACATCACCTTGTAGGAGACGATTCATATGGTGGTCCGACTTCATATCAGTTAAAATTTCCTGCAAACTTTTTTCCTGAGCTTGAGTCAGGGCAAAAGGCAGGCTTTCCTTTACTGCTGTCACTTTTTCCTGAGACCAATCCAGAACCAGACCGCTTCCCTGAACTCTATTTTCAGACTTGAGCGTCTGTAACTGCATTTGAAAGTAAAAGAGTTCCTCAAACTTGATACGGCGAAGGGCCTGCTTGTATTCTCCCAGATCCTTTGGAAAATGCATAGCTCGGACTGCCTGACAACGGGACATGAGTTTGTATTTGTCCAGCAAAGACTGGGGAAGATTTTCCTCTATCAAGAGGTCCAGTCCCTGATCAAAAGCCGTCTTGATGGCCTTAACCAAACTGGCCTGACTGATTCCTTGAGCCAAACGATAGACAGGCTGGAGGTCATCTTCCACCTGAGCCAGGACCTTCATCCCTGTCAGACTAGCCTTGGCACGGTCCCATTTTCCAAAGACGGCAAGAGTTGCTCCCAACTCTATCTTATCAGCCAGATAGGGCTGGTTAAAGAAATTAACCGCAAAAACGACTTCTCCCTGCTTGAGGCTAAAACGCAGGCGATTGCGCTTGAAACCATAATACTGGACACTGGCAGGAGTCACAACTTGACCAGAAAGAACCGCCTTTTCACCATCCTCCAATTCAAGCACCTGCTTAGTCTTAAAGTCTTCATAACGGAAAGGAAAGTAGAACAAGAGGTCTTGCAAATTTTCAATTCCTAGTTTGGCGTATTTTTCTGCTGACTTTGGTCCCACACCAGGTAAGACATGCAAGGGTTGATGTAGATTCATGCTCCACTCCTTTCTTTTCTAATAATATTCTCTCGGAATGCGGTCGCTGAGAAGACAAACCACCTCATAGTTAATAGTCCCACGGTAGGTCGCTACCTGAGTAGCTGTGATTTCCTTGTTCCCGTTAGAACCAATGAGGGTGACTTTTGTTCCTAAGGGATAAAGCTTAGGCAGACGAATGGTGATTTGGTCCATCGAAACCCGCCCAACGATTGGGCAAGCTTGGCCATCTACCAAGACAGTAAAATTCTGCATGTCTCGTGTCCAACCATCCGCATAGCCGATTGGTACCGTCGCGATGACTTGCTCGCTATCCGCCTGATAAGTAGCTCCATAGCCCATGCAAGCTCCAGCTGGAACTGTCTTAACATGAACTAAAGCAGACTCCAAGGTCAAGGCTGGTTTCAAGTCATAGGGTAAGTCCAAAACCTCTCCGCTAGGATTAAGACCATACATGGCATCTCCCATACGGATCGCATTAAAAATAGTCTCTGCATGCCAAAGAGTCGTTGCCGAATTACTGGCATGAACCAGCTCTGGAAGACCTTTCATACTGGCCAAAATAGTTTTAAACCGTTCTAACTGGGCATTAAAGTAGTCATCTGATTCCTCGTCTGCAGTAGCAAAGTGGGTAAAAATTCCTTCAACACGAGCACCGTGTTGTTGGAGCAAAACTTGAGCCTGCTCAGCCTCACCGGCCTCTCGAAAACCAATCCGTCCCATTCCTGAGTCAATCTTAAGGTGGACTGTCAATCCAGTTAGGTCCGCTTCCTTATCTAAGAGTGCTTGAATCCACTCCAGTCCAGCCACAGTCAAGGTGATATCGTATTCTTTAGCAAGAGAAACAGCTTCTAGATCAGAAACTCCTAAAATGAGGATTTTCTTCCTGAGTCCAGCTTGTCTGAGTTCAATGGCTTCATCAATATTCGAAACGCAAAAGCCATCAACATCATCTTGAATAGCCGTCGCAACAGCAACAGCCCCATGACCATAGGCATTAGCCTTGACTACTGCAAATTTGAGCGTTCCTTGAGGGATATGAGCCCCCATTTGCTGAATATTTTGTCGAATAGCTCCCAGATGAATCAGAGCCTTGGTTGGTCTATGTGGACTAGTTTTCAT
The DNA here is from genome assembly GCF_905187535.1 of Streptococcus mitis. Taxonomy (GTDB): domain Bacteria; phylum Bacillota; class Bacilli; order Lactobacillales; family Streptococcaceae; genus Streptococcus; species Streptococcus mitis_BS. The sequence continues at coordinate 89,126 of NZ_CAJJIE010000028.1, read as the reverse complement.
GATTTTCCTCCAAAATGACACTGGCTGTCACAAACTGATCGGTGTGGCTGATAGACAGCCAAATCTTTCCTGAAAATGGTGTCTGACTAAAATAAGGCGCCCCGCGTTCATTGTTCAAGACTTCCAAATCCTGAAAACTGAGCTTGCCAATACCCGTTCCCATGGCCTTGGAAAAGGCCTCCTTAGCCGACCAGCGACCAGCTAAATATTCTATTTGCCTGCGCCCTTTAAGACTGTTAAACCGTTCCATTTCCTTAGCGGTCAGCACGCGCTTAGCAAATCCTTCATGTCGTGTAACTGCTCTTTCTATCGAAGCCAATTCTTCGATGTCAATTCCGTGTCCAACTATCATTCTCATCAAAAGGAGTTGAGATTCCCCCAACTCCATCCTTTTCACTTATTTTGTCAAAGTAGCATAAATTTCTTCTACCAAGGCCTCTGTATTTTCCCAACCTAGACAAGGGTCGGTAATAGAGCAACCAAAGACCTCTGGTTGGTTTTGACGACCATCTGCTAGGTAAGATTCAATCATAAAGCCTCGAACTATCTTTTTGATTTTCTCATTCCAATCACGATTCTGCAAGGTCTGACGAACAATTCGAATCTGCTCCATATATTGCTTTCCTGAGTTATCATGGTTGGTGTCAATGAGGATAAAGGGATTTTCAAGTCCCATGGCTTCATAGCGCTCAATGGCATTTAGCAAAGTTTCATAGTAAAAGTTAGGCTCATTTTTCCCATATTCATTAACTGCACCACGAAGGATGACGTGGGCCAAGGGATTTCCTGAAGTCTCAACTTCTTGACCATGGAAGAGGAAGGTCTGTTTGTTCTGAGCAGCATAGATACCGTTAAACATGACTCCAAGATTTCCTGAGGTTGGATTTTTCATCCCCACTGGTGCATCAATTCCTGAGGCCACAAAGCGGTGTTCTTGGTCTTCCACAGAACGAGCCCCAACAGCATGGTAGCTGACCAAATCATCTACCAAGACCAGATTTGACGGATAAAGCATCTCATCTGCCGTTGTCAAACCAGTCTCTGTAATCACGCGGTAGTGCAACTGGCGCACAGCCTGCAAACCGTTGATTAGACTTGGAGCCTTAGAAGTATCCGGCTGGTGAACTAAACCTTTATATCCATCCCCGTTTGTGCGAGGTTTAGCAGTATAAACACGCATAACCATGAAAATCTTGTCCGCCACCTTCTTTTGCAAGGCTGATAAACGGCGTGCATATTCCAAGACAGCCTCTTCATTGTCAGAAGAACAAGGACCAATCACCAAAAGGATCCGGTCATCTTCTCCTGAAATAATGTCTGCCAATTCTCTATCACGACGCTCCTTTAGTCGCAAGGCTTCCGCAGACAATTGGGTTTCTGCCTTGATTGCTTCAATATCGATTTCTTGACCTTTTTCAATAAATGCCATCTTATTCTCCTAACGTTTGGTAGATTTCTCTGACGAGGACTTCCGTATTCTCCCAGCCAAGGCAAGGGTCTGTGATAGACTTGCCAAATACTTCCGGTTCGTTTTGACGGCCGTCTTCTAGATAAGACTCAATCATAAAGCCACGAACGTACTGCTTGATTTTTTCATTCCAATCACGGTTAATCAAGGTCTGGCGGACAATTCTAATCTGGTCCATATATTGCTTACCAGAGTTGTCATGATTGGTATCCACAATGATAAAAGGATTTTCCAAGCCCATCTTCTCATACTGGGCAATGGTATCCATCAAATTATCATAGTAGTAGTTAGGAATATTCTTACCATACTCATTGATTGCTCCACGAAGAATAGCGTGCGAAAGCGGGTTCCCAGTTGTTTCCACTTCTTTTCCTAGGAAAAGGAAACTTTGTTTGTTTTGAGCAGCATAAATCCCATTAAACATAACATTGAGATTTCCAGATGTTGGATTTTTAAACCCAGTCGCGAAATCTGCTCCACTTGCCACAAAGCGGTGTTGCTGATCTTCAACTGAACGAGCACCAACTGCCATGTAAGAAATCAAATCATCCACAAGCGGAAGATTTTCAGGATAAAGCATTTCATCAGCTGTCGTCATACCTGTTTCCGTGATGACACGATAATGAAGATGGCGCACGGCTTTGATTCCATTGATAAGACTAGGCGCTTCTGTCGCATTAGGTTGGTGAATCAAGCCCTTATAGCCATCTCCGTTGGTACGGGGTTTGGCAGTATAAACACGCATAACCATAAAGATACGGTCTGCCACTTCTTCTTGTAAAGCTGCCAAACGCTTAGCGTATTCAAGAACAGCTTCTTCATTGTCAGATGAGCATGGCCCGATTACCAAGAGAATTCGTTGGTCTTCTCCACGTATAATGGCTTCTAGCTCTCTATCGCGCTGTGATTTTCTCTCCAAAGCTTGACCTTCTAATTTTGATAAGGCACGAACTTCTTCAATATTAATTTTAGGACTTTTTGCTGTAAATACCATAACTCATCTCCTTATAAATCAAACGGATACCAAGTAAAAATTTACTTTTCACAAGGTATCCGCCTCTAAACTATCTCATTTTATTGTCTTTTACCGTGACAGTTTTTAAACTTCTTACCAGAACCACATGGGCAAAGTTCATTCCGTCCAATCTGGCTCAAATCCAAATCTTCTGGGATATTTGCTTGGTGGGCAGCGATATTGCGAGTCGCTGTTGTACTGATATGGTGTTCTGCTTGTGGTCTTTCTTGTTCATGAATTTGGGCTTTCATCATCAAGCGTGTCACATCAAACTCAATCGAACCAATCATGTCATTAAACATACGGAAACCTTCTGCCTGATACTCAACAACAGGGTTGTTCTGAGCATAGCCACGAAGTCCAACTGCGTTACGCAATTGATCAAGGGCGTCGATATGATCTGTCCACTTGTTATCTACCACTCGTAGAATCAAGACTTTTTGGAATTCTTTAACTGCTTCTTCATCACGTAGTTTTGAAACCTGACTATCGTAAACCTTCAAGGCACGTTGGAAGAGTTCTTCCTTGATGGCTTTATCAGACAAGCCTGACAAATCTTCCATCGTAATAGAATCTTCTGGAAGCAAGTTGTACTTAGCAAAGTTCAAAATTGCTTCTAGTTTTTCATCTTGTTTGGCACGCGCATGACCATCAACGACACGACCAATTGTACGTTTGATCATAGCCTGAATTTCGGGTGCCAAGTCACGGTCTGCAGTGATGACATCGTAACGTTGAGCGTAGATAATCTCACGTTGTTCACGCATGACATCGTCGTATTGAAGGACTTGTTTACGAGTATCGTAGTTATTTCCTTCGACACGTTTTTGTGCTGCTTCAACCTGACGCGTCAACATACGAGACTCAATGGCCTCTTCAGACATGTTGAGACGTTCAAAGATCCCTTTCAAACGTTCAGAACCAAAACGTTTCATCAAATCATCTTCAAGAGATAGGTAGAATTGTGACTCACCTGGGTCTCCTTGACGACCTGAACGTCCACGAAGCTGATTATCGATACGACGGCTTTCATGGCGTTCTGTACCAATCACACAAAGTCCACCCAATTCGCGAACCCCTTCACCAAGCTTGATGTCGGTACCACGACCGGCCATGTTGGTTGCGATAGTAACAGCACCACGTTGACCAGCATTCATGATGATTTGGGCTTCTTTATAGTGGTTCTTAGCATTCAAGACTTCGTGAGGAACACCAGCTGCGACTAGTTTCTTAGAAATGTAGTCACTGGTTTCAACCGCTACTGTACCAACCAAGACAGGCTGACCTTTTTGGTAACGAGCCTTAACGTCTTCGACAACCGCCTTAAACTTAGCTTCGATACTTGCATAAAGAAGGTCTGAGTGGTCAATACGTTGAACAGGACGGTTTGTTGGGATTGGAATAACACGAATGTTGTAAATTTCACGGAATTCTTCTTCCTCAGTCTTACCTGTACCCGTCATACCAGACAATTTCTTGTACATACGGAAGAGATTTTGGTAAGTGATTGAGGCAGATGTCTTGGTTTCATCCTGAATTGGCACACCTTCTTTAGCTTCAATGGCTTGGTGCAATCCATCAGAATAACGACGACCTTCCATAGTACGACCTGTAAATTGGTCAACAATCAAGATTTCTTGTTCTTCGCTCACCACATAGTCAATATCGAGAAGCATGATGTAGTTGGCACGAAGGGCATTATCGATAAAGTGAGTCAAAGCTACGTTTTCGATATCATAGAGATTGTCAAGTTTGAAGTAGCTTTCCGCCTTGTCAATACCTGAATCTGACAAACCAATAGTCTTAGACTGCACATCGATGATGTAGTCGTCTTTGTCCAAAGATTTTACATAGTGGTCTGCCATGTGGTAGAGCTGACTGGTTTCAACTGCATTAGCACCTGATACGATCAAAGGTGTACGGGCCTCGTCAATCAAGATTGAGTCAACCTCATCGACCAAGGCATAGTTAAGCGGACGTTGTACCATGTTTTCAGCGCGAACGACCATGTTATCACGAAGGTAGTCAAATCCGATTTCTGAGTTGGTTGAGTAGGTAATGTCACACTCATAGGCTTCTTTTTTCTCCATTGGAGATTTGGCAGCCAAGTTAATCCCTACTGACAAGCCAAGCCAAGAGTACAATTCACCCATCTCAGTCGCGTCACGTTCTGATAGGTATTCATTGACCGTAACTACGTGAACCCCTTTACCTGAAAGGGCATTGAGGTATACGGGCATGGTCGCAGTCAAGGTTTTCCCTTCCCCTGTACGCATCTCTGGCACGTCACCATGGTGAAGAACGATTCCCCCCATGACCTGAACCTTATATGGGAAGAGTCCTAGGACACGTTTGGCACCTTCACGGACAACCGCAAATGCTTCATAAAGCAGTGAATCCAGTGATTCTCCATTTTGATAACGTTCTTTAAATTCAACTGTTTTTGCTTTTAGTTGGTCATCAGTCAAAGCAGCCATTTGGTCTTCGTATTTGAAAACCTTGTCAGCCATCTTTTCCAGACGACGGATTTCTCCTTTATCATTTTCGATAATTGTTTTTAAAATATTAGCCATGTTTTTCCTTACTTTAAATTCCGAATATTTTAGAATGTTCTTTTAATTTTAGCACAATTACTGATTATTTTCAAGGAAGAATCCCCATTTTGAAAAGGAAAAAGAGGCTAGTTTCCAAGCTAACCTCTCTGACTTTTATGATGCTTTAATTGCCAACAAAAATCGGCAAAATCGCAAATAGGATAAATAGATTTATCCAAAGAGAAAGACAGCAGATCAGTCCAAAAACAAAGAGACTGACTTTCTTGGACAGCAAGGCCATCAAAATGGACAGAATACCAAAAACTAGCAAGACTTTCTGTATGCTGAAGAGGTCAATCTTTCCCCCCAGAATCGGACTGCCCCAAGGAAGAAAGAAGAAAGCAATCCAGATCAACAGAACTAAACCAATATAAACCTTGGAATAGCGTGTAATAAATGATTTTAGTCGTTCCATAAGCCACCTCCTATTAAAAAACATATACATCAATACCTTCCACCCTTAGACTTCCCTAGTTCCCGTCTCAAGCGAAACATTTTTTTGAAAAAGATGTAGTCTAGCCAGTCACTGCCTAGAGATAGGACTATCAACAGCAACCAAACACCCCAAGCACTCATATCTGATTCATGGTTGAGAACAATAGGGAAAAATAAGAATGAAAAAATTGTCAGATCCAGACTAAACAGAGCTAAAAGGGAAAAATAAATCCAGTAGAAATAGTAGATGATAGGGAAAAACTTACCGTTTCTATCAGCATTGTCTATCCAATAGAAAAAGTAAAAACAAGGAAATAAGAGTATCAATTGATTAAACGACAGTTTCATTATCGACACCTCTCTTTGTTAGCGCTTTCTTTATCTTCATTCTATCAAAAAAATCTGGAAATGTCATTCCAGATTCTACTTTTTTATTTACGTTTTCTTGCGATGAGATGGATCGGTGTTCCCTCAAAGACAAAGGCCTTGCGGATTTGATTTTCCAAGAAACGCAGGTAAGAAAAGTGCATAAGTTCTTCTTCGTTGACAAAGATAACAAAGGTTGGTGGTTTGGTTGCCACTTGAGTCGCATAGAAAATCTTGAGACGTTTTCCTTTGTCTGTTGGTGTTGGATTGATGGCAATGGCATCCATAATCACATCGTTCAAGACAGCTGATGGAATACGTGTGTTTTGACTTTCACTGATTTGCTTAATCATCTCAGGCAGTTTATGAAGACGTTGCTTGGTCAAGGCTGATACAAAGATAATCGGTGCGTAAGGCAAGTATTGGAACTGCTCACGGATATCTTCTTCCCAGTTTTTCATAGTGTGGTTGTCTTTTTCAAGCGTATCCCACTTGTTAACCACGATAATCATTCCTTTACCGGCTTCATGGGCAAATCCTGCGATACGCTTGTCGTATTCACGGATGCCTTCTTCCGCATTGATGACCATCAAGACCACATCCGAGCGGTCAATAGCACGCATGGCACGCATGACAGAGTATTTCTCGGTATTTTCATAAACCTTACCAGACTTACGCATACCAGCTGTATCAATCATGGTAAACTCTTGGCCATCTGTATCTGTAAAGTGGGTATCAATGGCGTCACGCGTTGTTCCAGCAACTGGACTTGCAATGACACGGTCTTCTCCCAAGATAGCATTGATCAAGCTTGATTTTCCAACGTTTGGACGACCAATCAAGCTAAACTTAATGACATCTGGATTTTCTTCTTCATATTCATTTGGAAGATTTTCTACGATGGCGTCTAGCACATCCCCTGTACCGATACCATGGACAGATGAGATAGGTAGTGGTTCACCCAAACCGAGGGCATAGAAATCATAGATATCATTTCGCATCTCAGGGTTATCCACCTTGTTAACTGCGAGGATAACTGGTTTGTGGGTCTTATAAAGCTTACGGGCTACGTATTCGTCCGCATCGGTAATTCCTTCCTTACCAGACACGACAAAGACGATAACATCGGCTTCTTCCATGGCAATTTCTGCCTGGTGTTTAATTTGTTCCATGAAAGGAGCATCGACATCATCGATTCCTCCTGTATCAATCATGCTAAAAGAACGATTGAGCCACTCACCCGTCGCATAGATACGGTCACGTGTCACTCCTTCGACATCTTCTACAATGGAGATTCGCTCACCAGCGATCCGATTAAATAGGGTTGATTTCCCAACATTGGGACGTCCTACAATGGCAATAGTTGGTAGGGCCATAATTTCTCACTTTCTACAATAACTTCTTCTGTTCAAGATTTTTTCTAGTTGAGCTTGGTTCAGCTTGACCAAACTGTTCTGCTAGGCGTTGACTCCAGCTTGTGGTTGCACGCGCACCAGCATAGTCTGCCTGTACACGGTCGTAAGCCTCAATCGCATCAACTGTTTGTTCCTGATATTCTTCCTCAAATACCACCTGATTCAATGGCAAGCGAGGTTTGACTTCATGTTCTTCATTTGGAAGACCCAGTGCCATCCCAAAGACAGGGTAGGTGTAGTCAGGCAGGTTAAAGAGCTCTGCCACTTCTTCTGACTTGTACCGTACCAAGCCAATGATAACACCACCATAGCCCAAGCTTTCAGCTGCCAGCAGGGCATTTTGACCAGCAAGAGCTGCATCTACCGAACTAATCAAGAGACTTTCTACACCTTGTGGTTGGAATGAGTCAGTATGAAGTCGGGCTCCCTTTTCTGCTCGGTTCAAATCTCCGACAAAAAGAAGGAAAACAGCAGACTGGCGGATGGCTTCTTGAGGCACTAATTCATACAAGGCATCCTTCTTTTCTTGACTTCGCACTACAATCACAGAGTAGGATTGGAAATTCTTCCAAGACGAGGCCATTTGGGCTGCTGTCAGGATTTCAGTCAAGTCTTCCTGAGGAAGGGCTTGCTCCTTAAATCTTCGAACAGACTTATGAGCTTTCATCAGTTTAATCGTTTCTGTCATCGGCGGTTCACTCCTTCTAAACGAGTCTCCTCAGCCAAATAACGGATGCGTTCCATGACACGTCTGGCTTCCCAGGTTTCGTCATTTCCATGCTTCCCTTTAGCGAAATGTAGCTCCAATTCTTCAAAGTTGAAGTTGGAAGTGAAAAAGGTCGGTAAATTTTCCTGCATCCGATATTGGAGAATGACTTGTAGGATTTCATCCCGCACCCAAGCTGTTGATTGCTCGGCACCAATATCATCTAAAATCAGGACTTCAGAAAGCTTAATCTCATCCACCAAGTTCTTGACATTTCCATCACTGATGGCATTTTTGACATCAATGACAAAGCTAGGATAGTGGAGGAGAGTTGAGGAAACACCACGTTTTTCTGATAAATCATGGGCTAAGGCAGCCACCATGAAACTTTTACCCACACCAAAGTCTCCATACAAGTAAAGACCTTTTCGAATAGCTGGATATTGCTCCACGAAGGCTAATAGCTTTTCAAAAACTGGCAAGCGCCCTAAATCATCCAAGTCTACTTGAGCTAAGCTAGCTTTCTTGAGACTGGCTGGCAGATTGATTAACTTGAGACGGTTCTTAATAGCCGCTTCTTTTTCCGCTGCGATTAGTTCAGGAGTTTCTTCGTAAGAAACATCCGCATAGCCATGGTTCATAACCAAAATCGGTTTGTAGCCTTTGGCAATATAATCCGTATCCCCGCGGAGAAATTTGTCACGCTCGGTGATGTACTGATTAAACTTGGAGATACTGCGATTCAATTCCTCTGGAGTAAGGGATTTTTGCTGGATAAAGGCCGCAACATCAGGGTCCTTCATGATTTTCTGGACCAAATCTTGATAATGAAGACGGCTAGGTTGACGTTTGAGTACGTCTCCGACACTTTCCATCTAATCTCCTCCTTTTTCTAATCGAGCTAATAGTTCTTGTTTCTTACGTTCTAGTTCCAGACGAGTTTCCTCGCTGGTTTCATTCTTATAATCTGGATTGCTCCACTTGGGTACATTGGACTTGGTAGGACTGGGTTTACTGCTTTTTTGAGCCTGACTCTTCTGCCCTCGCTCACGGATCCGCAAAACTGCCTCTTCTGCCGAATGAATCTTTTGATAGGCATAATCATTAGCCACCTTCATGGCATATTTCTCATTGATGTTTGCCGAATCTACCTTATTAAAGGTCAACAAGAGAATGATATTGATGACTTCGTCCAGCAAACCCAAGCCAGCCATCTGTTGCAAGAGTTCTCTTTCTGTTTGGGTAATAGTTCCCTTGCGTGTTTGCTTGATTTCTGCCAAGAACTGCAGAGCAGTCTTACTTTTGGCTTCTTTAATAATAGTCGCTTCCTTAGGACTAAAGTCAGAGGAAACTGGTTTTTGAGCGATTTTTTCTCGCATGCGTTTGGTTGAAATAACCTGGGAAACAGCTGTTGACTTGGCCAATTGATAGGTCTCAAACCAGGTCCATTTCTTCTCCTCCGCAATGGCAAACAGGTTCAAAACATCTGACTGCTCATCCGCAAAACGAAGCCCATCTCGAGCCATCAGCTGACGAAAATGATCCAAGTCAAAATCATTGGCCACTTTCTTCTTGAGGCCAAGGTCTTCTTGACTTCCCAGTTCAGCCAAGTCTGGAAAGACTTGATTGAGTGAGACAGGTATTTCTTCTCCATCAGCACTTTCACCTTTCAAATCCTCCACCGCTGCATCGCCAATCTTTTTCTCCAAAAGTCTGCGATAAACAGGATGTTCCAAGAAGTCCTGACTCGAAAGAGGAGCATGGAGGGCTAGCTGATAAACGTCCCCCTTTTGATAGAGGGTCAAGAGATTAAAAGCAGATAGGATTTTTAAGGATTTTATCAGTCTATCCATCCCAAAGTTGAGATGGTTGAGAATGCTTGAAAAAAGGTATTCCTTTGTTCCATTATCCCAAAAACTAATGGTATAAAGATAAAGGCTCAGTGCCTCCTGACCGATAATCGGGAGGTAGCACTGTACCAGAGATGAGGTATCTTGCGACACCCGATTATTCTTTAGATAAGAAAAACGGTCAATTGGCTTCATTTATCTTTCCTTTTTCTTTTTAGAGGACTGGGTGATTTGTTGGAGCAGGCTCTCTAACTCACTGACATCCTTAAAACTACGATAGACACTGGCAAAACGTACATAGGTAATCTCGTCCAACTCAGCCAACTCCTCCATGACGAGTGAACCAATGTCCTCACTTTGAATTTCATTTTCATTTCGACCACGGAGTTTCTGTTCGATACGATTGACTACCATGTTGATTTCATCACTTGACACAGGACGTTTCTGGGCTGAGCGGATAATCCCATTAAAGATTTTATCTCTGGAGAATTGTTCCCGTGTGCCATCTTTTTTAACAACCACTAAGGTTCTTTCTTCTACTCGTTCGTAGGTTGTAAAACGGTGTTGGCATTCATCGCACTCACGTCTTCTACGAATAGTGTTCCCTTCTTCTGCTTGGCGACTATCGATAACACTTGACTTGGTAGCCCCACATTTTGGACAACGCATCCTTTCCCTCCTTATCGTTTTCTTTTCATTATACCATTTTTTAAGCGATTCCCAAAACAATTCTTCTTTTTGCTTGACAAGTTTTTTGTTTTGTTGTATTATTTAATTAAGACAAAGAGATAACGGAAAGGAGAACAAGATGTCCTGGACATTTGACAATAAAAAACCCATTTATTTACAGATTATGGAGAAAATCAAGCTTCAGATTGTTTCCCATACACTGGAACCCAATCAACAACTTCCAACCGTGAGAGAGCTAGCTAGCGAGGCCGGGGTCAATCCCAACACCATCCAAAGAGCCTTGTCAGACCTCGAACGAGAAGGATTTGTCTACAGCAAGCGCACAACTGGACGATTTGTGACTGAGGATAAGGAGCTAATCGCCCAATCGCGCAAACAACTATCAGAAGAAGAATTGGAACACTTCGTTTCCTCCATGACCCATTTTGGCTATGAAAAAGAAGAACTACCAGGCGTAGTCGGCGATTATATTAAAGGAGTTTAAGCCTATGTCATTACTAGCATTTGAAAATGTATCCAAATCTTATGGAGCAACCCCAGCCCTTGAAAATGTTTCTCTTGACATTCCAGCTGGAAAAATTGTTGGTCTCCTTGGACCAAACGGCTCAGGGAAAACAACCCTGATTAAACTAATCAATGGCCTCTTACAACCAGATCAAGGACGCGTCCTCATCAACGACATGGACCCAAGCCCAGCAACCAAGGCTATCGTAGCTTATTTGCCGGATACGACCTATCTCAATGAGCAAATGAAGGTCAAAGAAGCCCTCACCTACTTTAAGACCTTCTATAAAGATTTCAATCTGGAACGTGCCCATCATCTACTTGCAGACCTCGGCATTGATGAAAATAGTCGTCTCAAGAAACTATCAAAAGGAAACAAAGAAAAAGTCCAACTGATTTTGGTTATGAGCCGTGATGCTCGTCTCTATGTTCTAGACGAACCCATTGGTGGGGTGGATCCAGCAGCCCGTGAGTATATCCTCAATACCATTATCAACAACTACTCCCCAACTTCTACCGTTTTGATTTCTACCCACTTGATTTCTGATATCGAGCCAATCTTGGATGAAATTGTCTTCCTCAAAGATGGAAAAGTCGTCCGTCAAGGAAATGTAGATGACATTCGCTATGAGTCAGGTGAATCCATTGACCAACTCTTCCGTCAGGAATTTAAGGCCTAAGCAAAGGAGATTATTATGTTTTGGAATTTAGTTCGCTACGAATTTAAAAATGTTAACAAGTGGTATTTAGCCCTCTACGCTGCTGTGCTAGTCCTTTCCGTTCCTCTGGGAATGCAAGGACACTACTATTCTTATGTATCTTTCAAAGATAGCCAACCTTTCCTATTTGTCTTTCTAGCTCTCGTCTTTGGTGGCTTGATAATTACACTTGGGATTTCAACTCTTTTCTTGATTATCAAACGCTTCAAAGGTAGTGTCTATGACCGCCAAGGCTATCTGACTTTGACCTTGCCAGTTTCTGAGCACTATATCATCACAGCTAAATTAGTCGGAGCCTTCACCTGGTCTATACTTAGCTCGGCTGTACTGGCTCTAAGTGCTTTTCTTATTGTGACTATAACGGTTCCAGAATGGATGTTAAATTATGACTTGATTCCACTTCTAGGAACATACCTTCCTCAACTCTCTCTTGTGGGGTTATCCCTCCTACTAAATACCATTTCCAGTATCCTTTGCATCTACTTGGCTATTTCCATTGGACAACTTTTCAACGAATACCGCACAGCACTCGCTATTGCAGCCTACATTGGGATCCAAATCGTCATTGGCTTTATTGAAGTCTTCTTCAATACCAGTGCGAACTTCTATGTCAATTCACTAGCAGGATTTAATGATAATTTCTATATGGGAGCAAGTACATCCATTATCGAGGAACTCATTTTCATAGCTATCTTTTACCTCGGAACCTACTACATCTTGAGAAATAAGGTTAATTTGCAATAATTTTAAAGTCTAGCGGCAATAACTCGCTAGGCTTTTTTCGACCTCAGGATTTACATTTTTATATGAAGTATTTTATAAAAAGGAGTATAATGACTTTAAAACTAATTACATGTATATCGATAAGGAGGTCAACTCTTTATGCTGAAAAGATTTGTTACTAAGAAACACCTCGTACTTTACTTCTTTTCTATTGCCATTACTTGGCTGGAAGCGATTATCACACCAGCCCTTGTTCAGAATATTGTTGCCAGTTTTACCAATCAAGAACTAGGCCTTCTTTGGAAAGTTTTGATTTTAGGAATCCTTGGTAATCTCATCCTCTTACTAGGTTTGGCTGGGAAACGCTATTACTACGCCCGTTTGATTACTGACTTCAAATATGGAATCAAGAGTGCTATTTTCAAGCGATTTTTAAACAGTTATGAGATTGATGAAAAGGATATTTTGTCTGACCTAGAAAACGACGTCAAGCAACTAGAAGAAAGCTATATTGAGTCAACGGTCATCATCATTTCTTCTCTTGGCTTCACAACCGTATCCATTCTCTATGCCCTATGGACCAATTTTTACCTGGGCTTGATTTTCATCCTCTTCTACTCCTTTCCTGTCCTCTGCAGTGCTATCGGATCAAAGCGTTTGGATTCACTTTCTGAAAAGCGGTCAACTGTTAACCAGAGCTACTTAGCAAGCTTGACAAATTTTATTGGCGGTAGCCAACAAATTCGCCATTATCAGGGGCAAGACTACTTTTTTACTCGCTATCAAAAGCAATTACAAACCAGTCTTGATACCGAAATTAACTATGAAAAGCAACGAACTTTAAACAGTCTCTTGATCAATAGCATCGATGCCTTTTGTTCTGTCACACCAATCGTCATCGGTGGCTTTATGACCTACTATAATTATTTAGATGCGGCGAGTTTTGTGGCCATCTATCTAGTTTCCCATAATATCGGCTATCAATTCCAAGAGTTGGCTTATTTTACTAACACCCGAAAAGCGACTCGAAGTCTTCTCAACAAATACCAAAAACTTTTGAATCAGTCTGATCCTATCTCGCCTAGAAGCATAGAAAACATTTTCCCTATCCAGCTTAACACCATCTCCCTAGAAAAAGATGGAAACAGCCTCCTGTCTCCGATTTCCATGCACATCAAGCAAGGAGAAAAAATTGCCATTATCGGCGAAAGTGGCTCTGGTAAAACAACCCTGCTCAATATCATTCATGGAGAAGAGATACCAACAAGTGGACAGATTAGCTTTGCTGGTCAGAACCTGTCACGTCAAGAAATCACGGGCATTAGTTCCTATATCCTCCAAGATAGCCATTACTTTGACACGCTCTCTCTGGAAGACAATATCCTTCTAGGACTGGATAAAAGTCCAGAGACTTTGAATCATATACTCAAAAAAACAGGATTAGAACATTTGAAAAATCGCCCCCTCAGCAACGACAGTCTGTCTGGTGGCGAGAAACAACGCCTAGAAATCGCCCGCGCCCTCTACCATGATAGCCAACTCATCTTAGCCGATGAGATTAAGGCCAATCTTGACTCGGAAAATAGCAGAAAAATTAGCGACTTGCTCTTCTCCCTACCTCAAACAGTCATTGAAATTATTCACCACTACACGGAAGAAGACTTAAAACACTATGACCAAGTCATTCACTTAAGCAAAGAAAAGTAATACTCTATAACATACGATTTAAAAAAGCAAGGAACTCAAATTCCTTGCTTTTTAACTCAATATCAAACTGGCTACGATAGGGCTGACAAAGACATAGAGAATACCGGTGACACCGATAGCCAAACCACCCATGGCTCCTGCTACAGAGCCGTATCGAAAGGCAGTTCCTGTTCCAACTGCGTGGCCTGTTCCTCCAAGGGAAAGTCCGACTGCTACTGGGTCGTCAATCTTCAACCACTTCAAAAGGGTTGGTCCAATCACACTGGTTAAAATCCCAGTCGCCACTACAACAACCAAGGTCACGGTCGTCAAGCCTTGTAATTTTTCTGTGATCCCCACTGCCATGGCGGTTGTCACTGACTTAGGAAAGAGAGAAATGGCTAGGAAAAAGTCCATGCCAAAGATTTTAGCTACAAGGGCTGTGAAAGAGGTATTGACCACTACCGCTAGCAGACTACCAAAGAGAATACTGCGAGCATGGTGCTTCATCAAGTGAAAACTCTTGTAAAGCGGAATCCCTAGAGCCACGGTCGATGGGACAATCAAGTTATTCAGATACACCCCACCTTGGTAATAATCTTGATAAGAAATGCCCGTTACTTTTAAAAAGATGATAATGAAAACAGCTGACAAAAGCAAGGGTGTTGTCAATGGATGGGGGAAGCGTCTGTAAATCAGCATTCCCACTAGATAAGCTAGGATAGACAGGGCAAGCCCAAACAGGGGATTGGAAACAAATTCACTCATTTGGCATCTCCTTTCTCATAATCTCCCTCAAATCGTCGTTTGATAAACTGAACCACCAAAGCAATAAGTATAATATTGATAACAGCTGCAAAAAAGACAATCAAAACAATGGGCAAAAGATAGGGAGCAATCACATCAAACTTTTCCATGATTCCCACTGCTGGTGGCAAAAAGAGAATGGTCATATTGGCCAGCAAAAAATTCCCCACCATGTTGACATGCCTGGTTCTCAGCCACTTGAATTGTAGGGCTAGAAAGAGAATAATCAAACCGATAATACTGCCTGGGATGGGCAAATGAAAGAAACTGGAAATCCCCTCTCCGATTAGAGAAATCACAAAGAGAATCATTAATTGAACATATAATTTCATCCTAAACTCCACGAAATAGACTTCTTGCATACCAGTTTACTCTTTTTTCAGAAAATTTCAAGGAAATACACAAGAGTCATTAAAAATTAGAGAGGAAAGGGGATACAAACAATTCTTGACTTGTGAAAACAGGCATGATTTAGGATAAAAGATGCCAGCGTCTTTCTTGCCAGCTCTTTTGAAAAGTAGTATAATTATTGCATGCGCAATCATCTTGTGATACAGAGACTGTTCGAGAATGGACATTCTTCTATGCTATAACTCTAAAAAGAAAGGAGATACTATGACCTATTTGGAAAAATGGTTTGACTTCAATCGGCGTCAGAAAGAAATTGAAGGCCTCTTAGAAGAGACCATCGCCCAGCAGAGCGAGCAAAGTCTGACTTTGAAAGAGTTTTACCTGCTCTACTATCTGGATTTGGCCCAAGAAAAATCTCTACGACAGATTGACCTGCCAGATAAACTTCATCTGAGTCCGAGCGCTGTTTCTCGGATGGTGGCTCGCTTGGAAGCTAAAAATTGCGGTCTACTCAGTCGCAGGTGCTGTGATCAAGATAGGCGCTCTAGCTTTATCTGCCTGACAGGTGATGGGCAAAAGACACTGGCCACACTACAAAAGGCTGTCGAAGAAAGCTTGGAAACTGGTTTGGATTTCTTGATTTAAGATGATTTTAGAAAAAAAGTTGCGTGCGCAATCATTTTTCTTGACATTCTCTTTTACAAGGAGTAAAATAAAGTCATCATTAAACAAAGGAGTTTTTAAAATGATTGAAATTACCTATCTAGATGCCAGCAAGAACGAAAGAACTGTGACTTTCGAGTCTTATGAAGATTTTGATCGTTCACAACAAGCTTGCCTTATCGGCGTCGCAGACTACTACCCTGTCCAAAAATTGACTTATAACGGTCATGATTTGGACTACCATGGGACTTATGGAGATATCTTCTTCTATCTCAAGAAACAAGATTTAAGCCAATATAACTAAAAAAGGAGAAATACAATGGCAAAAGCAATTACAGATGCAACATTCGAACAAGAAACAAAAGACGGTTTGGTCTTGGTAGACTTCTGGGCAACTTGGTGTGGTCCATGTCGTATGCAAGGTCCAATCTTGGATAAATTATCTGAAGAACTTTCAGAAGATGTCTTGAAAATCGTTAAAATGGACGTTGATGAAAATCCAAACACAGCTCGTACCTTTGGAATCATGTCTATTCCAACACTTCTCTTCAAAAAAGACGGCCAAGTGGTAAAACAAGTTGCTGGTGTGCACACAGCAGAACAAATCAAGGCCATCGTTGCTGAATTGAGCTAATCATATTAGAGACCAAGTACTTTCTTTGGTCTCTTTTTTCTTGCCCTTTGCCATTTTTCAAAAAATATGCTAGACTGTAGATAGAATATTACGATGTTTGGGACATGCCATCGCTAAAAAAAACCTCTACTTGGTATTTTTTAGCTCCCTCAAGGGAGCTTTTTGCGTGCTCTGAACATTTCCCATTTTGGAAGGAGTACTATGAAACGTCAATCAGCCTTGGTCGTCTTTAGTGGCGGTCAAGATTCTACAACCTGCCTCTTTTGGGCTAAAGAACACTATGAAACGGTCGAAGCCGTTACCTTTGCTTATGGCCAGCGCCATCATCTCGAAATTCAAGTTGCTGAAGAAATCGCTAAGGAACAAGGCATTCGTCATCACATCTTAGATATGTCTCTGCTGGGGCAAATCACTGAAAATGCCTTGACCTCTGATTTGAAAATCGAGCAAAAAGAGGGAGAGGTTCCCAATACCTTCGTTGACGGTCGCAACCTCCTCTTTCTATCCTTTGCGGCAGTTCTTGCTAAGCAGCGAGGCATTAAAGACATCGTGACAGGTGTCTGCGAGACAGACTTCTCAGGCTACCCCGATTGTCGAGATGTCTTTGTCAAATCCCTTAATGTCACCCTCAACCTTGCTATGGATTACGACTTTGTTATCCAAACACCTCTCATGTGGCTAGACAAGGCTGAAACTTGGGAATTAGCCGACCAACTCGGTGCCTTTGACTATGTTCGTGAAAAGACCTTAACCTGCTACAACGGGATTATCGGAAGTGGCTGTGGAGATTGCCCAGCCTGCCACCTACGTCAGCATGGCCTAGATGTTTATCTCTCACAGAAAGGAGAGGCTTAATGTTTTTTGCACCCAAAGAAATCAAACAGGAAACTGGGGAGTCTCTTGTCTACAACCCCCACAGAACCTTGGTATCAAAAGAGTTCACTTTCGACGCTGCTCACCACCTCTTTCACTATGAGGGAAAATGCAAATCACTGCACGGCCACACTTATCATCTGCAAATTGCTGTCAGTGGATTTTTAGATGAGCGTGGCATGACCTACGATTTTGGAGACATCAAAGCTATCTACAAGAACTACTTAGAACCCCACTTGGATCATCGCTATCTCAATGAAACTCTGCCTTATATGAACACGACTGCCGAAAATATGGTTTACTGGATTTTCCAAACCATGAATCAAGAGTTGCCAGATGAACGCGGTCTTCGTTTGGAATACGTTCGCCTCTACGAAACTCCGACTGCCTTTGCAGAGTTTAGACGGGAGTGGTTAGATGACTAGGGAACGTGTCCTCAAACTACCAGTTCTGGAAATTTTTGGCCCAACCTTTCAAGGTGAAGGTCGTGCTATCGGGCAGAAAACCATGTTTGTCCGCACTGCTGGTTGCGACTACCACTGCGACTGGTGCGACTCTGCCTTTACTTGGGATGGTTCTGAAAAACCAACTCGCATGACAGCTGACGAAGTCATTGCTGAATTAGACAAGCTAGGGAGCTACGACTACGTTACCCTGTCTGGGGGAAACCCTGCTATCCTAGCAGCCAATATGGCTGAACTGGTCACTAAGCTCAAGGAACGCGGTGTCACTCTGGCTGTTGAGACTCAAGGATCCCGCTGGCAAAATTGGTTAAAAGACATCGACCAGGTCACTCTCAGTCCCAAACCTCCTTCATCCAAGATGGAAGTCAACTTTGAAACCTTGGACTTTATCGTTTCTCAATTGGATCCAGATAAAGTCACCTTTAAAATCCCTGTCTTTGATGATATTGATCTAGCCTTTGCTAAAGGGATTCAAGAACGCTACCAACCAGATGTTCTCTTCTTATCAGCAGGAAATCCTGAGCCCAAGGCCACAGGAAATATTGTCCAAGACCAACTGGACCGCCTCAAAGAACTCTGGGAACGCGTCGCTGCTGACGATAGCTGGGGCAATGTCCGCGTCCTTCCTCAACTGCATACTCTCCTCTACGACAACCAACGTGGTGTTTAATACTCTTCGAAAATCAAATTCAAACTACGTCAACGTCTCCTTGCCGTACTCAAGTACAACCTGCGGCTAGCTTCCTAGTTTGCTCTTTGATTTTCATTAAGTATAAAATTAGAAAGAAAAAATTATGTCACAACAAGAAGAAATGAAAAACCTAAGCCTCCTCGGCAACAAAGAAACCAACTACATTTTCGACTATCAACCAGAAGTCCTCGAATCCTTTGACAACCGTCATGTGGAAAATGACTATTTCATCAAATTCAACTGCCCTGAATTTACTTCCCTGTGCCCAATCACTGCTCAGCCAGACTTTGCTACTATTTATATTTCCTACATTCCCGACAAGCTCTGCGTCGAGTCAAAATCCCTCAAACTCTACCTCTTTAGCTACCGAAATCATGGTGATTTTCACGAAAACTGTATCAACACCATCGGGAAAGACTTGGTCAACTTGCTAAACCCTCGCTATTTAGAAGTCTGGGGAAAATTCACTCCGCGCGGTGGCATTTCAATCGACCCCTACTACAACTACGGTAAACCTGGAACTAAGTATGAAGACATGGCAGAACAACGCCTCTTCCAACACGACCTCTACCCAGAGAAAATTGACAACCGCTAATACTCTTCGAAAATCAAATTCAAACCGCGTCAACGTCGCCTTGCCGTAGATATAGGTAACTGACTTCGTCAGTCTTATCCACAACCTCAAAACAGTGTTTTGAGCAACCTGCGGCTAGTTTCCTAGTTTGCTCTTTGATTTTCATTGAGTATAAACAGATAAGAAAAAGCCCTGTTCCTCAAACTGAGGAGCAAGGCTTTTTGAGTTTCAATTATTCTTCTGTTCCAAGGAAGTTTTTAGCAACAAGGGCTGCAAGAATACCACCAAGGATTGGGGCAAGGATGAAAATCCATACTTGTTGAAGGGCTGCGCCACCTACCAAGACAGCAGGTGCCAAGCTACGAGCTGGGTTTACTGAAAGTCCAGTAATGTTCAATCCCACAAGGATCATGGCCATCAAGGACAAACCGATTACCAAACCAGCAATCGCTCCATTGCCTTTGCTTTCTGAAGTCACGGTCATGATTACCAAGACAAACAAGAAGGTTGCGATAACTTCAAATAAGAAACCACCAAAGACAGTGACCCCGTTTGCCAAGGCGTTTTCACCAAGACTAGCAGTTGACATACCTGAGTTAGCCAAGAGGAAGAATACCGCGCCAGAAGCAATAAAAGCTCCAACAACCTGACCAAGAATGTAGTTGACAAGGTCTTTTGATGACAAACGTTTGTTTACAAACATAGCAATCGAAACCGCTGGGTTCAAGTGAGCACCTGAAACAGTTCCGATTGAGTAGGCTGCAACCACGATGGCTAAACCAAAAGCAAAGGCAATTCCTAGGTGACCTAGGCCATCAAGACCATTTCCAAAAACAACAGCTCCTGTTCCGATGAACACAAGCATGAAAGTACCGATTAACTCAGCGACAAATTTTTTCATTTTCTTTCTCCTTTTTTCAAAAACTAGATACTAGTCTATCAAAAGAGGGAAAGGGTTTCAAGAAAATTGTTTGGAAATTTTCAGGATAAAATTCTATAAAAACGGTAGTGTTTATTTGAAACATTTTTTCTAAAGGTGTATACTAATAGCGTAGTTTTGATAGGGTTTACAAACCCCATTATCGAAGCTTATTTGTAAACCTTTGCTGTTCTTTTATGAACGTTTGAATGGTATCGTGAATACCAAGGAGGAATCATATGTCTAAAGTTGCTATTGTCACAGGTGCAGGTCAAGGAATCGGTTTTGCAATTGCGAAACGATTGGTTCAAGATGGCTTTAAGGTAGGAGTCTTAGACTACAATCCCGAAACAGCTGAAAAGGCTGTTGCCGAATTATCAGCTGAAAATGCCTTTGCTGTCGTGGCTGATGTTTCGAAACAGACAGAAGTTGCCCAAGCATTTCAAAAAGTTGTTGACCATTTTGGTGATTTGAATGTTGTCGTAAATAATGCTGGTGTTGCTCCAACTACTCCTCTTGATACAATTACTGAGGAACAATTTACACGTACTTTCGGTATCAACGTTGGTGGTGTCATTTGGGGGTCACAAGCTGCACAAGCGCAATTTAAAGCACTTGGCCACGGAGGTAAAATTATCAACGCAACCTCTCAAGCCGGTGTAGTGGGCAATCCAAATCTAACTGTTTATGGTGGAACAAAATTTGCTGTTCGCGGAATTACACAAACATTAGCCCGTGATTTAGCAGACTCAGGCATCACTGTTAACGCCTACGCACCAGGTATTGTTAAAACACCAATGATGTACGATATAGCTCATGAAGTTGGTAAAAATGCAGGAAAAGATGACGAGTGGGGTATGCAGACATTCGCAAAAGATATTACCCTAAAACGCCTATCTGAACCAGAAGATGTGGCTGCTGCTGTTAGCTTCCTCGCAGGACCAGACTCAAACTACATTACAGGACAAACCATTATCGTTGATGGTGGTATGCAATTCCATTAAGATACAGGAAAAGAGGTTGGAAAATGATTCAACCTCTTTTATTAGTTTTTATTATCAGGTAGGAGTATACAATAGAAACCCTATTACTAAGTAATACTAGTTAATCCCTAATATTGAAAAGATTGGATAGCTTCTTTCAAGTCATCTTGTAAACTATTTCTCTGGTCAAGTTGGACATAGACTTCCAACAGACAGGATCTGAAGTTGGAAAATTTATAAAAATCTTCCCTTTCTTCTATCGGAAAGTCAACAGCTTTTATCCAAGAAGCTACTTGCTCCTGCTCCAACTTCCCTTGTAAAATAGGTTCATAGATCACTCTGGCTAAACGCCAATCCTCATCATCTGTAAAGCGAATCGAAATTCTTTTAAATAGTTGGCCAAGTATATCAAATACTTCATGAACTCTGTTTTTAGGAAAGTTTGGATAACAAACCACCTCTGTCAGTAAATCGGCTCCATGTGCAAAAGCATGAACCCAACCATACTGACTTGAAAAACCTGTCATGTCCTTTTCTTTTGAAAGATAGTACAAACCTTGATTTAAAAGGACATTGCGAATCTCTGCTTTTAATCCCTGATAAAAAACCGATTGCTGGTTGGCGTCCGCCGACAAGAGATTTGCATAAATAAGCGCCCTAAAAGAACGTTCAAGTGTTGGCAGGCCTATCTTATCAATCTCTTTGTCTAGTCCTCCATCAGCTGAGACCACATCAGCAATGAAATGAAATTGTTCCTGTGTAAATAGCTCTTCCTGAATCCCTCTAGCAAAGCTTGTAAAAACAAGGTCATCACGAATTTCTGGAGAAGGATCTCCCAAATGATCAAGCAACCACTGGATTTCTTCCTCATGATAACTTGGTCTTTCTTCAGATATTTTTCTGAGTAACTCTTGATACATGGTCAATACCTCTACATTTCTAGCAACTTGATATAATCTAGACCCCATTTCTCGACAGCATCTAAAACAACTCTGAATTCCTGCCCCATTTCAGTTAAGCTGTACTCAACTCGTGGTGGAACTTCGGCATAGACCTTTCGTTGAACAATCTTATCCTTTTCTAATTGACGGAGATGACGGGTCAAAATAGTTTGAGTAATCCCAGGCAATAATCTCTGCAATTCTTTAAATCGTTTGGTACCCGTACTCAACTGATAAATGATTACCAGTGCCCATTTCCCCGTTAAAACCCTCTGCGTTGTCGCAAATGGACAAATACCATACTCACTCACTTTATTTGTCATAAAATATCTTCTTTCTATTTTTTTAAAAAAATTTATCTTTTAGTATCAATAATAGTACTACTTTTGATACTAGCTATCGAAAAAGTGCCTACTTGTTTTTTTGTTTGTAACTGTTACAATTATATCATAAAAAAGAAATGGAGAATAGATATGTCAACAAACTTAGAAATTTTCAATGCTTATAACCAAGCTTTAATTGCTGGTGACTTTCCTGGTGTCTTTGAAACGATGGCAGACGATATTGTCTGGCATCAACCTGGTAATCATAGTATATCTGGTACAGTTGTTGGTAAGGACAAGCTAGGAACTCACCTGGCTACATTTGCTGAGAAAACTAATGGAACCTTTAAGGTGGTAACAAATTGGGTTTCTGACAATAAGGATTTAATCGCAGCCAATGTTACTTTTCTTGGAACACGTGCTGATGGTACTGAACTCAATATGAACGGGATTGACCTCTTCCGCATTGAAGACGGAAAAATCAAAGAAGTTTGGCTCTTCTCTTCAGATCAAGCTGAAGAAGATAGCTTTTGGGGATAATTTAAGAGGCCAGGACAAAAAATTTTGATTTTAGGAATTCTTTATTATAAATTTTTAAAATCGATAGATTAGAAAAAAAGCGAACAAGACAGAATTCTGAGTGTCAGATAACTCGTTTTGTTCGCTTTTTATATTTAAGGTTAGACTTTTGTCCCAGACTCTTTTAATTTACTCTCTCAACTGGGCACTGTAAGCGATGATCTGATCAACTGTGTCAGACAAGAATTGGATGGTATCACGGAGTGGTTTATCTGTTGAAATATCAGCACCGATAATCATGGCTGACTCAAGTGGTGTCTTGCTACCACCTGATTTAAGGAGATTAAGCCAGTCTTCAGCTCCATTCTCAGAGTTTTTAAGATGGAGGTAACCAGCTGTAGAGATGACAAGACCAGCAGAGTAAGTATAACTATACAAGCCCATATAATAGTGAGCTTGGCGCATCCAAGTCAAAGCTGCATCGTCGTCGATTTCAATGGCATCGCCCCAAAAATCTGTCAAAACTTCCTTCATAATGCTGTTGAGCTTGCTTGCTCCAAAGGTCTCCCCTTCTTCAATCAGTGTATAAACCTTGCGCTGGAAGGCTGCTTCTAATAGGTGAGTGATAAAATTATGGAAATATGTATCTGTCAAACGGTGAGCCAAAGCGAAGCGTTTTTGACGTGGGTCGTCAGATTGGTGCTCCAAGTAGTCACTGAGGAGTAATTCATTGAAGGTTGACGGTGCTTCAACATAGTAGGTCGACATGTGGGCATTAAAGTAGCTTTGGTGATTGTCTGAAAAGATGAATTGACCAGAATGCCCGATTTCATGAATCAAGGTATAGACATCGCTCAAACGGCCTGTCCAGCTCATGAGAACATAAGGATGCACGCGATATGGATCCGCCGCATAACCGCCGGAATCCTTGCCACTGTTAGCAGCAAAGTCCACCCAGCGCTCTTCTTGATAGCGAGCAACTTCCTGACAATATTCTTTCCCCAAAGGTTCTACCGATTTCATGACCAAGTCATAGGCATCGTCAATAGTCACTGCAGGATTGAGGGCGCTATCCAAGTCCAATTTCCAATCTGCAAAGGTCATCTTTTCAAGACCATTTACCTTGGCAACATGCTTGAGGTATCTCTGAGCAACGGGCGCAAAATCCTTCATGATGAGGTCAATCTGGCGGTCAAACATAGCACGGTCCACTTCCTGCTCAGCTAGAAGATAATCAAAAACTGAGTCGTAGCCCTTCATATCTGCCAAGAGTTTTTCAGACTTGACTTGGGCTAGATAGGCTGCTGCAGCTGTATTTTGGTGCTTGCGAAGACCTTCTGAGAAGGAACGGAAAGATTTCTCACGGACCTCAGCATCCTCGTGGTTTTGGTAGAAATTTTCATAGGTAACAAAGCTGTTTTTGTAGATCTTACCATGAGCTTCAAAGTCAGCCATTTCAAAGTCCCCAGCTCGCATCTTAGTATAAATATCCTGCGGACTATAGAAAACTTCTCCTAGATTGGTCAAGGCCTTCTCCACATCAGCCCCTAGATAGTGGGCTTTTTTGATTTTGGCCTGACGAATAGCTGCCGTTAAGTGGGGCAATTCACCCAAACGGTTCAAGACCTCCTCGTCTGCTGCCACTAAGGCATCGTCAAAGAAGGTAAGTGCTACGCTGGCATCTGTTTCAAATTCCATCCCAGCTTGGGCAATATTGGCAAATTCATCATTGCTATAGTCTGTCGTCTGAGGCATAAAACCATAGTTGCCAATATGACTCATCTGAATGTAGATTTGTTCCAATTCCGCAAAGGCCTTCTCAAAATCCTCAAAAGTATGAAGCTTGCCCTTGTAATCACGGCTAAATTGATTGATGTCTTCGCGAGCTTTCTCGATTGCACGCAAGAAATCCTCACGGTCTTGGTATAGGGCTGTTAAATCCCAAAGTTCCTTCTCTGGAAATTCTGAACGGTGTTTTTGTTCCATTTTCTTCCTCTTATTTCTCTAATTCTAATAAAACACTAAGGGCTGATAAAGCGTAAAGTGGTGCTGTTTCTGCTCGTAGGATACGAGGACCAAGACCTGCCAAGACTGCTCCTTTAGCTTCAAAACTTTCTATTTCCGCAGGTGACAGGCCGCCTTCTGGACCAAAGATAAAGAGCAATTTGGCTCCCTTCTCGAGTCTAGTAACTGCTTGTAAAAGAGCAGCAGCTTCTCCTTCTTTTGCCGACTCTTCATAGGCTACTACGATAGAGTCAAACTGGTCCAGTTGGGCTAGAAAGTCTGATTTTTTCTCGAAAAGCGTGACACTCGGTACTAAATTACGCTTGCTTTGCTCGGCTGCTCCAAGGGCGATTTTTTCTAGTTTTTCAACCTTTTTACCCAACTTCTTGCCATCCCATTTGGCGACCGACCAATCAGCAGGAAAGGCCCAGATTTGGCTGGCACCGAGTTCTGTTACTTTTTGAGTGATGAACTCCAGCTTGTCTCCCTTGGGAAAACCAGATGCGATGGTCACTTGGACAGGCAGCTCCACATTGTCATCTAGTTTTTCTACCAATTCAAACTGACGAGCTTCCACATCCAGCACACGCGCCAAACGCTTAATCCCATCATCAAAGACCAAGGTAACCTCATCATCTTCTTTCAAGCGCATAACCTGAAACATATGCTTGCTGGTTTCCTTGTCCTCGATGGTGACAGGAGAGATAGCACTGCCTTTGATAAAATACTGTTGCATGCTAGCCTCCAATCACACCGGAAATATCCTTGGTTTTCTTAAAGACACAGGCATTCCATTCCCCCTGAATCATGTGGGTTTCAAGGAAAAATCCAGCTGACTCAGCCGACTCGCGAACCATATCCCACTTGTCCTTGATAATGCCACTCATGATCAGGTAGCCTTCGTCCTTGACCAAGCGGTAAGCATCCTGTGTCAAATGAATAAGGATATCCGCCAAAATATTAGCCACAATCACATCTGCCTCAATCTCCACACCCTTAAGCAAGTCACCTGCAGCTACATGGATATTTTCCATGCCAGGGTTGAGCTCAATATTTTCCTTAGCAACACGAACTGCTACATCATCTAGGTCATAGGCAAAAATTTCCTTAGCACCAAGCAGCGAGCTGGCAATAGAGAGAACCCCTGAACCAGTCCCCACATCTAGCACCGTTTCGCCACCACGAAGGACCTGTTCCAAGGCAAAAAGGCTCATCTTAGTTGTTGGATGCGTCCCAGTACCAAACGCCATGCCTGGATCTAGCTTGATAATCTTTTCTCCAGCAGTTGCCTCATAGTCCGTCCAAGACGGCACGATAGTCAAATCATGAGTGATACGAGCGGGCTCATAGTATTTCTTCCAGTTGTCTGCCCAGTCTTCCTCAGCCAAGGCAGTCGTCCCCATTTTGACCTCTCCCAAATCCATAAAATCCGTCAATTCTGCTAAGCGAGCCTGCAAGTCCGCCTCAACCACTGCCACATCAACCGTTTCAGGGTAGTAGGCTGTCACCACAATCTCTTCCTGTTGCTCAACCTCTGGGAAAATCTCGCCGAAGCGGTCCACATTCCCCACATAGTCCATGCTATCTTCAATCGCAACACCTTGCGCTCCTAGCTCAATCAAGAGGTTAGAGACTAATTCCTCTCCCTCACGCTTGACAGTAACTTTTAACTCTTGCCATGTTTCCATAAATTTTTTCCTTATCAATCTATTAATTCTTCTAATTCTTTTAAAGTTCTTCCATCCTGATCTTTCCAATCAGTTCGACCGTTCGTTTGCATACCCAGCAAAAAAGCTGCTGCATAAGAAGGGCTAGAAAAGAGTTGTTTTTCCTTTAACACTCCATCTTGAATGACCCGAGAAGCTATTAAATTCTGACGCATTTCTTTTAAACTTGCTGGAAGGTATGGAGAATCCTTTATTTCTACTTGACTTCCGTCTAAAACAACAAAACCTTCAGTTGTCCGTTCACAAGTTGCTTCTATTACTTTGTTAGATTTCTTAGTTTTACGCTTTAAATAAAGATAGGTTGAATGATTATCAGTCAAATCTTGACTAACTTTCTTTGTCATTGGAACAAAAACACGATAACCTAAAGTTCCAATAATCATTAGCGTATTTTCAACAATTTCATCCAGTTCAGATTCCTTTTCCTCAGTTACATTACCAGGATTTGGATCATTCCCATTTTTCACAATGTAACGACCAGCTTCTTTAGCAAGTTGAGTAAATTTATTTTCCAAATAGCTAATTTCTGTTGGACCAAAAGAATTATTTTGAGTTGTTAGAATGATGACGTCATTAAAATAATCTGCGTGAGTATCGCGAGTATGCTCTTGAATTCGCAACAATACCCCTTCACCATTTTTCCGAGTTGTCGCCTGACCAATATAGGTCACATCTTTCTGTTTATCTTCATCTCGACCAAATAAGAAATAAATACCACTTTGTTTCATTTCATCACGCGACTTTAAATCTCCCAACTGAATACGAGGTATTTTGTAAATCACTCCCGTCCAATTTGACAAAGTACATTTGATTTTTCCAGTCACTTCACCATCCATGAGAAACATATTGATATTTTTGCTACGCTTCGCCATTTATCAAACTTCCTCCATATAATCTCTCACTCTATCCTGCAACTGAGGTACAACTTGACTGGAGCTAAGAAATTCCTCGACATTCATCAACTTATAGTCCTGTCCTTCATCTCCAAATGCAATCTGGTCAAATTGGTCCTGTGTCAACTGACCGACTAGAAATACAGATTGTTTATCCTCAAAAAGCATGCTTGGATAAACCTTACTCCAAAGCAGACAATCCTCAGTCAAATGAACTCCCAGTTCTTCATAAACTTCACGCGCCGCGCACTCAAAAGGACTTTCATCCCCCTCTCGTCCCCCACCGGGCAGTTCCCACATATTGGGCCAGGGAATGCTTGCTTTATCATCGCGTAAGATAGTCAAGAGCTTATCCCCACAAAACAAAGCAATCTTACAGCCTGTGAAATCAGAAATCTCTATTTCCATGTCAAACTCCTAGTATCTCGGATAAGGATAAAACTCTCCCTCTTCCAAACCTACTTTTCCTTCTTCAAAGACTTCTTGGTTCCATTCCATGACAAATTCTTCTGCTTCTGGGTCTTCCAAAAAGTCCATGAGGGCATCTAGTCCAACCTCAGCAGTATCTTTAAGGAATAGCGCAAAATAAGCTAAAAATTCACGAGAAAATCCTTTTTTAGGTAGGTAAGGAATAACCGTCAAATAGTCTTCCTCATTCACTGTTGACTTGGCAGGATTATAAAAGAGTACTGCTTCCTCAAAGAGGATATCATCTGATGAAACCTCTCCGTCTTCATCTACCATCTCCACTCCAGTAGCATTTTGCGCTTCCAATAGAAAACTCACTTCAACCGCATGATTACGCTTGTCCCAACTAATCTCAAAGTCAAAGGGAAAGTTCTTCTCCAACTCTTCCTCTAAAACATCTAAAAATCCATAAGTTGCCATTTTATCCTCTTTCTATGCGACTCTTAAATCGCCCCGATTGCTCGGAAATATGCTAAAATAGATACTACCATCTTACCACAAAATTATTTTATGTCCTAATTATACCATATTACCTCATTTAATCCCTTGGTATCAGTGATTTTCTTAAACGGTTGATTTCCTTATTTTTTCCAAAAAGTCAACACAAAAAGCCCTCGAAAGGGCTAGCAAATCTATAGGATCAATAGACAAGTAACCAGCACAATTAGGAGTGCTTTTTTTATTGACTATTCCCACGATGTCACACTTAATCTTATGCTTGTATTTTCTTATCTGCAATAGCGTCTGTCAAAGTCTGAGAAAAGTTCAGTCCCATTTCTCGTCCCAACTTATCTGCCCATCTTGGTATGGTCAAGGTCTTTTTAATTGGTTCCTGACTTCCTAAGTACTCTGATACATCAACAGATACCATAGAAATAAAAGATTTATCAAAGTCATAGGTTGACACGAAATCTTCATCATCTTTAAAAGGATCATTATCAATTAAAGACAAGCTATTGATATCTGATGGCTGGGGCAAATCTCCATCACTCTCTATCAAATCTGCGACAGTTATACCTAACCACTCTGACCCCATAGCCAGAGCCTCAGAAATCCCCTCTCCTTGTGTAGCTGAATATTCAAAATCTGGGAAATGAACAAAATAAGTCGCTTCTGCTCCATCTGTATCGTCATAATAAAATAAAGCTGGATACGTAACTAACATCTCACTACCTCCATATTAAAAAGCAGGGGCTGAATTTTACAACCCAGCTTGCTTTCTTATCCCTCTTTCAGTGTACTTATTCAGCTCACCATGAGGGATTGTGATAGGTCTTTCCCCTTGCTTCTCCATTTTAATATGGGAGCCTTTACCGCCTTTGGTCTTTATCCAACCATGGGCCGTAAGGAGTTTAACCATCTCTTTTTGTGTCATAGGCATAGCGCTTTTACCTCCTGACAACACCATTATAACACGTGCTACACGTATTGTAAAGGTGTGATACTTATTATTCTCTTATACATAAAAGCCCCTAGATGTGGTTCTAAGGGAAGCCTTATATAAACGGATAGGCAGAACTATCAGAGTTCCTGCTTTTCTCGACCCACTAGAAGTGGCGCGATTGAATCTTAACATTACTTCTCCTCTCTTCATTAAAAAATGATTATCACCCAAAATTATATTACGATTTTTATAAAAGACTAGCAAAAACTACTAAATCAATACATTCGGCAGACGAGAAACTTGCACTGTCAAATAAACTGTTTTATCATTTACCAAACTTTACTCATTAGCAATATCCCTTGATTTGAAGTATAATATTGGACAGGAAATCAGTAATGAATTTAGAACAATATTTAGGTAAAGAAATTAGGATTGTTTTTGTTGACGGGCAAATTTTAGAGGGTCATTGTAATAGCTTTACAGGGAAACTTGATACGGAAGATGAACTCTATGATGAAATTACAATAGGAACAGATAAATATCCATATGTTGGATTTAATGAATCTGAAATCATATCAATAGAGTTAACTCAAAACGGTATTACAAAATAACAGGAGTTATTTATCATGAATAAAACTAAAAAAGAGAATTTAATTTTCATTGATGGTTGGGAGCATGTGCATTGCCCTGTATGTGGAACTTTAGTAGAAACTTATGATATTTGCGATGTTTGTCATTGGCAAAATACGGGAGCATTTAATATCGATGGCGGTCCTAATAAAATAACGCTTGCTGAAGCGAAAATGGCTTATAAAAGGAAAAACGACATAAATGAATCACAAAAGACTTGGGTAATTGATGGATATTTATGGCTACATTGCCCTGTTTGCGGAACTGAAGTTATGGACTATGATATCTGTGACGTCTGTCGTTGGCAAAATACGGGTATTATAAATATTGACGGTGGCCCTAACAAGATGACTCTCGCAGAAGCCAAAGAAGCTTACGCAAGGAGAAAAATCGTAAAAATTCTAGAATTTGATACAGTGTTGTTAAAAAACGGTCAAACGGCGACAATTGTCGAAAAGTTAAGTGAAGATACTTTTATTGCTGACATAGGAGATTCCCCGAAAGACTGGGATACCATAACAATTACAATCAATGATATTGAAAAAGTAGTGTATTGAAATAGCTAATATATTTGTATAGTGTTGGGAGTAACCTTAAATGAATAAGACTGGAAAAGAGAATTTAATCATTATTAACGGTAGCAAATATGTCCATTGTCCAGTATGTGGGACTGTTACAGCAGTGTATGACATCTTGACGTCTGTCAGTGGCAAAATACAGGAGAAACTAATATAGATGGCGGCCCTAATGAAATGACACTTGCAGAAGCCAAAGAAGCTTACGCAAAAGGGAATTCCAATAATATAAAATATATAGCTACTATTTCACTTTTCAACCATGTTTATAATTTCTTTTAAGCTTGGTTTGGTTTTTCTAATTCTATCCCATGACCTCATTTTTAAAAAAATCCCTAAATAGATGCCATTTATCTTTGGTAATTCGTTAGAAAGATTGTATTTCTCTCTAATCTCATCTTTATGACTTTCTACAAATTTGCTACGAGGTAAGCAATAAAAAATACCTTCCCCAAAATAACTTAAATCTTCATCAGATAGTTCAATAAGCTCTTCAGGTTTTACAAAAATCGCTCTATTCACTCTATCTTTGCCACTGGCAAAGGCTTTCTCCACAAACCTTTTATCTAGTCCCATCTTTATTTAACTCTCTCAAATTGTTTTAGTTCCAGAACAGTCAGTTCTTTAAATTCTTTTCCTGTTTCGTTTAAATATTTGTTAATTTTTCCAAGATTGTATTTCATAGGTGCTGATTTCACTCCATTTGGTAAACCAACTAGTCCGTCAAGTTCCATAAATGACTTATTTTCAAGTAGCTTTGAATTTGAAGTATTCATCTAGTTCCATTTTCTCCTTTTCAAATATTGCTATCTAAATTTATATCTACTATGTACTTTACCAAGAAAACTTCCTAACTTGGTAATTCCATTATTTCCACTACTTATCACCTCTCTTTTCATTATAGTTCATGCAATAACATTTAGCAATATTATTTCTCAAGTCAGCACTTCCACTTCTTTAGGCTCAACTATCCTATTTTGAGTTTTAAGGGAAATCCATTATCTCATGCTGATGCCTCTCCTCATTAAATTAAATAGTCAAAAAGATTCTATCTCACACCCTGAATATTACAAAACCATTGAAATATCACAACTAATAGGCTAGAATGGACATAGTAAGATATATTAGATGAGTTATTCTACTCAAAAAATATGAAACTAAAATCCACGTTAGAAAGGACTGCTATGCCAGACAATCTCGCGCTTCGCATGCGCCCTAAAACCATCGACCAGGTCATCGGCCAGGAGCATCTGGTCGGACAAGGAAAAATCATCCGTCGCATGGTGGAAGCCAACCGCCTGTCTTCCATGATTCTATATGGACCTCCGGGAATCGGCAAGACCAGTATTGCCTCTGCCATCGCAGGGACGACCAAGTATGCCTTTCGAACTTTCAATGCGACAGTTGATAGTAAAAAACGACTGCAAGAAATCGCCGAAGAGGCGAAATTTTCTGGTGGCCTCGTCCTATTACTAGACGAAATCCATCGTCTTGACAAGACCAAGCAAGACTTTCTTCTTCCACTCTTGGAAAGTGGACTGGTCATCATGATTGGCGCTACGACTGAAAATCCTTTCTTTTCTGTCACTCCTGCCATTCGTAGCCGTGTTCAAATTTTTGAGTTGGAACCTCTGTCTAACCAAGACATCAAAGAGGCTCTGCAAATAGCTCTAAGTAACCCTGAGCGTGGTTTTGATTTTCCAGTAGAACTAGATGAGGATGCGCTGGATTTTATTGCTACCTCTACAAACGGAGACCTTCGCTCTGCCTTCAACTCACTGGACTTGGCTGTCCTCTCTACCCCTGAGAATGACAAGGGCATCCGCCATATCACCCTAGACATCATGGAAAATAGCCTACAGCGTAGCTACATTACCATGGATAAGGATGGAGATGGCCACTATGATGTTCTCTCAGCCCTGCAAAAGTCTATCCGTGGCTCAGATGTGGATGCCAGTCTCCACTATGCTGCCCGCTTGATTGAGGCTGGTGATTTGCCAAGTCTCGCTCGTCGCTTGACTGTTATCGCCTATGAAGATATCGGCTTAGCCAATCCTGAAGCTCAGATTCACACCGTGACTGCTCTGGATGCTGCCCAAAAGATTGGGTTCCCAGAAGCCCGCATTCTCATTGCCAATGTCGTCATTGATTTGGCCCTTTCTCCAAAATCCAACTCAGCCTATGTAGCTATGGATAAGGCACTTGCCGACCTCAAAACATCAGGGCACTTGCCTATTCCGCGACACCTGCGTGATGGACACTACAGCGGAAGCAAGGAACTGGGGAATGCCCAAGACTATCTCTATCCACACAACTATCCTGGAAATTGGGTCAAGCAAGACTATCTGCCAGAAAAAATTCGTAATCATCACTATTTCCAAGCAGAAGATACTGGTAAATATGAACGGGCTTTGTCTCAAAGAAAGGAAGCTATCGACCGTTTGCGAAAAATCTGAAATCCTTTTCAAAAAATTGCACTTTCCTCTTGATTTTTTTTGAAAAAGTGGTATCATATAAACATAGAAACGCTGTGGTGTACGACTTCACACTTAAGTGTTGACCGACTATTTTTTGTATTATTAGGGAAACAAAAGTCTTCTAACAGCATGTAGGCCGTCTCACACGGAAACAGCTTCAGTTAGAGCGAGTTGCCCACCTGCTTAATTGCGCGGGTTCAATACAAACCGTGAAGTTTCGGCACCAATACAGCTTTTTTCTTTGCCTCCTTAGCTCAGCTGGCAGAGCAGCGGACTCTTAATCCGTGGGTCACAGGTTCGATCCCTGTAGGGGGCATAATTTAGTGCCTAAAAGCCTTATTCTAAAGGCTTTTTTTCGTATCTGTTCTACTTTTGTTCTACCAACGGATACTCACTTAAAAGGTTTCGAATAATCTGATGTTCTTTTTCTTTCTTCTCTTTCAAAAGATGACCATATGTTTCTGTTACCTGTTTTATATTTTTGTGCCCCATTACATGAGCAACAACCCATATATCAATTCCTTTAGCAAGCAACATGCTCGCATAAGTATGCCTTATACCCGTAGCAGTTAAATTATATGGAAAAATTTCTAGTTTTTTTAGTATCGATTGTAAGCTTTGATTTACAGCATTGTTACTAGGAACTCCATACACAGTATCATAGAAGAGGAAATTTTCTTTTTCCTTAATACCTTGATTTCTATAGACAATCTTTTGTTCTTTCTTTAATAATTTCAAAACATCAGATGTTTCTTCATCTATGGGTACATCTCTAACAGATGTGTCCGTTTTAGGTGGTCTCCATTTATAATTATAGTAGCGCCTATAAGTGTGAATTACTTGATTTTCAAAATCAATGCAATCCCAAGTTAAACCTAAAATCTCTCCAAAACGCATCCCTGTTTTAAAAGAAACAAACAAAAGATAAGGAATCACCGACTTACTGTAATTGAGCTGACTTTTTAAATGAACTAAAATTTTATAATAGTCTTCAATATTGTCAATATATTTTTCGTCAGTTGTCTTGCTTTTCTTCATCCCTGAAATAATCGCACCATCAGTAAAATCAACTATATCTAATTGGTCACGTTGAGCAAACTGAACGACTTTCCGGATTTCTGAGTTTAATCGCGCTACAGTATCTTTTGTAACTCTTTCAGCATACGAGTTCAAAGCCCGTTGATATTGACTAAATCGGATAGAAGTTGCTGGTCTATCCTGAAAAAGCTCCTTTATCAAGTCTCCTCTCTTCTTATGTCTAAGCATCGTAGACTCGCTTTTACCAAGTGGTCTAACAACAATATCAAGCCACTCCTCCCACAAGTCATACAAACTAGCCTGCGAATTAATTTTTGCACCTGACATTAACTTTAATTCAATAGCTAGAGCTTCTTTCTCTGCTTCCTTCTTCGTTCTAAATCCACCTTTGGATGCAACAAGTTTTTTATCGCTATCTACAATTCTATAATCCCATGTTCCACCTTTTGTACGTTGTCTAAAAGTTGCCATTAGTTACCTCTTTCATTAGATAACCAAGGTTTTGCCAAAGCTATTATACCATAATTTCTCTAAAGTTTTCTTCAAACCATTGCTTTGTTTTACTCGCCAAAAAGAAGTAGCGTCCACCTTGGTTCTCAGGATATTTAACAAAACCCTTTGGATTTAATTCAACATCAATTTCTCTACGGATTTTTGGGTTATATAATACATTATCAAGAAGCCACGGACGTGATACTGATAACAACGTAAGCAATTGCTTCAAAGTCATATATTTACCTTTATCCGCATTTCTCTTCAAATCATCATATTCATCACGATTAACGATAACATGAGAATTAGGAAGCTGTATAACTACCCCTTTTAAATCGACAACCAGTTTATCCATCTTATTTCTCCACTACCTCAAAACTACTTTTTCCTCTTTTCATCTTCGTGTTTTTATAATACACTGACAAAGAATCCTCTAGAAAACTATCAAATGGTATTTTTGACAGTTCTGTAGCAAATTTTTTTAACCACAGATCTACATCCTGATTAGGATTATAGTGACGTTCATATTCCTGTATCAATCGAATAATGAATTTATTTCTTGCTTCAATCCCCCAAATACTCTCAACTTTTTTTATCAGTGGGAAAAAACCACTTCCTTTCATTATATGAGAAATTGTAGACATTAAATCATTATTCCTACTAGATAGCGACTTCAACCCTGCGTATAACGATTGTGTATGCTCAAGATACTTAGTAAACTCAATCGGTTCATTTGTCTCAGCATCATAAAATGAATACTTGTCAATCATTTTATTTGCAACTAATTCTCCTAACTCCTCTTCATTATTCACAGTCAATAGTTGCTTCAAAATCTGATTAGAAAAATTTCCTCTATAACTTGCCTCAAACCTAACCCACGAATTACAAAGAGTCAGTAAATGTAAAAACCTTCCATGCTTATCAAGTTGCTCTTGTTTTTTGTTATAAACCCTCAATAATGCATTACTATTCTTCTTTTTTGAACCAAAGTAGATAGTGTTAACTACATTATCTACTTCAGTAGCAACAATCTTAGAAGTGTTTTTTATTCCTCTATGATTTTTTAAAATAATGCTACTGCCTTTAATCCCCCTATATAACTCATCAACACTCATATCAAAATTGAAGTAGTCAATCGCCAGATCAATCCTACTTATTCTTAATTCCCAGTAAGGTTCATCAAGTAGTTTAGACATCCCATGCACATCAATACTTTCTCCAAAGTATTCTTTGAAAATATCGCGATAGTATGCTAATGCTGAGGCAGAAAATTTTATAACTATCCCCATCACAAAATTTGTCTCATGAAATGCAATTGAAAAATAGTGTGGTAAGTTTTTAAAACTAACTGCATTTGTATAGCCTGCAGGTGGTGTAGATACATTTATTACCTCTCCAAATAAACTGTCTAATGACAACTTATCAATTACTGTACCCACTAATTCAGTTGCAATCTGGTACCAGTGTGAGGGATAATCACCAATTGTGTCTTCTGTTGGTTTTATCACAAATGTTACTTCATCAATAGAAGCAATCACAACAGGATTTCTCTCTCCCGTATTACTAGCTGAGTCCTGTTCTTTTAAAACGTCTACAATGTTAAATATACTCATCTTATAAATCCTCACTTATCTTTATTACGGAACGGGGGTCATTACATATCCCCCTACTGCTCGGCAGAGCCGAGCGAGGCAGTAAGACATTCTGCTTCGCCACGGGCTACTCAGAGTCAACTGCCTCACTACTCTTATACATACCCTCTAAAATCTTGCTCTGAACTTTAGCTACATTATAAATCGGAACAACTATTTCTTTAGTTGCTTCTCCAGAGCTAATGAGATATCCCCTACCTCTAGAATGTTTACGATTTACTACATCTTTCTCATCGCTTATTAACATATTTAATACTTCTTTACTGAATGACCCAAGAAGTAGAATATTATGTATATTTTCTCTCGACTTACCAAAATATTCCGCATCTGGTCTTTGCTGACTAATCCAAACATGAATATTAAAAGATCTACCAAGCATCAAAATTCTTGAAAGTTGTCTAATCCTAGTATCACGTTCCTTCTTTTCTAGCATCGTAAAATACGCACTCATCTCATCAATAAAACATATGATTAGACTTCTACTTTCGTCTTGTCCAGATTGCCTGTTTTTCAACAAAGTATCAGATACAAAATCAAAGAACAATCCTACTCTTTCAAATCTATAAAAATGCTCCTGATTGTCAAGAAATGAAAACTCTAAATCTCCTTTAAAGTCTGCGACAACTAATTTTGCAGAGCTCAAAACTGCTTTTGCAAGTAGTAACTGACTTGCATATGTCTTACCGCTTCCACTCGAACCAAAAATTGCTAAATGTGGTTTTTTTACATCTATTGGGAGAGGAAAGTGAATTCCTCTCTTCAATAACTCAGCATCTAGTACAGCATTAATTACTGAAATCACTATCCTCTACCTGCACTATTTTTTCTTGTTTAGCTTTATATACATCCAATTCTTTCTTGAAAGAACTAGCTTCATTCCCATTAACAGCAAGCAAAAAGCGTATAAATAGATAGTTCACGTTATTATACTCAGCTACTGATACTGATTGACACGAAAAACTTTTAGCGTTTGTGGAAGTCATACCATGACTTTCAAGGAACTCTAACAAATAAATACTTATTTGAGTTTCAATTTGATTAGCGTTGAAATCTTTAACATTTGAATCTGTCACACACACTACTTCAATAATTTTTGCGGTTTTTTTCTTGCTCGCTCGAACTGCTTTCCAGCTTTGAAGAAGGTAACGATTTTTAGAGTCTGAATCCAGTCTACTTACAATTTGTTTGAAACACAGAGAAAGTTTGCTATTATCATAGTAAACTTCTTCTAGTTTTGTATTCAAACCAAACCACACAGCAAACGGTAACGCTATAAGCAGTAAGACAACCATTTTAAATAAAAGATCCAAAATAGCTGGTAAAGCATAAATAAAGCCAATAAATAAAGCTAACGACACAAGAATTAACAAAAACTTCTCTAACTCTGTACGTTTTTTGAAATAATCTACTGCTACTCTATACTTATTTTTAAACATATTAAGTACCTCAGCTAGCTTGAGAGACTTTTACAGAGTCAGCCTTAATTGACAAAGAAGCACTATTACCTGAGCTGTACGCGCTAATTGTAGCATTTGAAACTGTTAACGTAACTACACTATCCAGATACTTCATAAAGTCGCTAGCATTTACATTCATAACTTTAATTGAATGTGTTGCAAACCTTCCACTTTCTGTACGACTACCAACTTGCAAAGTCGCACCAATAATACTACCTGAATTGTAATCCTTAGTGTCTGAGACACCTAATAACATGCCAACTGTTTGTAATGTTAAAAACTCCATTCTTAACACTCATTTCTATCTCTATTCATTAACATTTCTACTAATATATGTAGAGAATCACATAGTAGTGAAAATAGCGAAATTACATACCTCTTCTACCTCATATTAATCACATCCTTTCTATAAATCTTGAAAACACTAAATGTATTTTACAAGTTTATTTTAACCCAAAACAAAAATGTAATTCAGTAAAATAAAAATTTATTCATATAAAAATACTTCTCTTATTTTACATTGCATTCAATTCAGGTTATGTTATAATCAAAACATTCTATTATATAGAAGCACGTATTAGTGAAATTATATAGCTCTTCTACCTCATATTAATCACATCCTTTCTATAGATCTTGAAAACACTAAATGTATTTTGTTAGCTTATTTTAACTCAAAACAAGAACGTAATTCGGTAAAATAAAAATTTATTTATATAAAAATACTTATCTTATTTTACATTGCATTCAATTCAGGTTATGTTATAATCAAAACATTCTATTATATAGAAGCACGTATTAGTGAAATTATATAGCTCTTCTACTTCATATTAACCACATCCTCTTTACTATAGATTTTGTAAAACACTAAATGTATTTTACAAGTTTATTTTAACCCAAAACAAAAATGTAATTCAGTAAAATAAAAATTTATTCATATAAAAATACTTCTCTTATTTTACATTGCATTCAAATCAGATTATGTTATGATAATCAAAATAACAAACAAGGAGTATCGGTCATGATTTCCCAAGAAAATAATTTTAATGAATTTTTACTATATAGAAGTGATGAAAGTAATAGAATTTTGCTTAATCACTTATTCAATAAGATGAAAAAAAAAAGTGACTACCGTAATTTAGAAAACAACGAATTATTTTCTAAATTTATTAGCAACGTCAATATTTTCTATACTATAGTCAGAATACTGAGAGAAGACAATAAAGATCTGACGGATAGAGCATTTCTTGATGAATATTTTAAAGGAGATGCTCCGAATTCTGAAAAAACGTTATATAACTGGATTCAACGTTCTAAAAATTTCCAAAATAAAGTTAGAACGAGAAAAACAAAGGAAGTTTACATAAAACATATACGTAACATAGCAACGTCTTTCAAACTGTTCGATGAATTTCGTATCTATGAAGGATTAATCGATTTGCCAAAAAGTCTCAGTTATCCTATAAATAGAAGTGATAAACTAGATTTACTGCAATCATTTTTTAAAGAATTAGAACCAAGGAATTTGGAAATAATATCTAATTCTATTATTCAATATTCTTCTGAATTATCTGGAAAAAATCTAACACTACATTTATTTCTTGATATCAATCAAACAATAGTAGACTTAGATATAAAATCATGGGCTAAGCTAATTGATGGATTAATTGAAAACTTTAAAAATGTTGAGTCTAGTAAAGATTTTAATAGTGCATCTTTTAATAAAGAAAAATCACTAAATACAATCTATAATTTTTTAAATATACTCCCTACACAGTCTCTACTTATCCTAGTAGAAATACTTGAACTAGTTTTTAATCTTAAAAAATACCTAAAAATTGAACTAGAACCAAAACTACAAAATAAATTACCTAAAGAGATAAGAAATAAGAAATTTTTAACCTCTAATGTAATTAATCAGATTAATGATACACTTCAAACAGAAATTAAATCACCTTCACCCCATAAATTACTTATCAAGTTTAAAACTTATTTACTTGCTATTATAGATGAAGAGGCAGAGTTTGAAGTATATATGAGAAAGATGGGTTTTACAAGCATAACTGAATATACAGAACATATGATGAGTATGGAAGATTTTGAAGTATATATGAGAGAGAGGGGTTTGATAAGCATAATTGAAGATGTAGAAAACAATAAATAATTATTAAAATATTTATTTTTATAATCATATCACTTAGCGTAATTTACTTCTAAATTCAAAAAAGAGAGCGATTTGGCTCTCTCTTTTTATTATTACAATTTAATCTTTTATACCCACTCACCATTGACATTGACCGTATAGCCATCTGGTGTAGTAGTATTCACCGCTAAAGCTCCTGAGCTATAGGCATAGTACCATTTACCAGAAACTGTAAACCAGCCTGTTTTCATAGCGCCAGCGCTATCAAGGTAATACCATGTATCGTTATCTTTTACCCAACCAGTAGCCATTTTACCGCTATCTTTAAGATAGTACCATGTGCCATTGTCTTTGACCCAGCCTGTAGCCAGTGAACCTGTTTCATTCAAGTAATACCATGAGCCTCCAGTTTTGACCCAGCCAGTTTGCATCCAGCCTGTATTGTCAAAGTAATACCATGTACCCTTGATTTGTTCCCAACCATTAGTAGTGTATGAGCCGTCTTCATGCTGATACCACCAGCGACCAGCTGACTCAATCCAGTTACCAGCCTGAGAATCTTTTGTAGTCTTAGTTTCCGTTTTTTGTTTGGCAACTACATCTACTTTGGCTTTATCTTGACCTGACACCCCACCATTGTTATTCACAACAGGAACTTCAACACGTGGAGTTGATGAAACAACAGGAGCTACAGGAGCAACAGGAGCAACAGGTGCGCTAGGAACGCTAGGAGTGCTTGGAACAGATGGAATTGTTGGAAGTACAAACTCTGGAAGAGCTGGTTGAACTTCTGGGATACCCTTATCTGTTACAGGATGTTTCTTAGCTTCTTCTGCTTGAAGACGAGCTTGTTCTGCTTCATAACTTGCTTTTGCTGTCGCATAAGCCTTATTTGCTTCCTTGGCTACTTTCTCTTTTGCTTCAAGTGCTTCTTGCGCAGTTGCTTGGTTTGCTTTTGCTTCTTTGAGCGCTTCTTCTGCGTCTTTCAACTCTGCCTTGCGAGCTTCAAGCTCTTTTGCAGCAACTTTCAAATCTTGAACCAACTCTTTTGAAGAAACAACTTGTGCTTTTGCTTGGTTAAGAGCTTCTTTGGCAACGGATACCGCTTGGGTAGCTTCTTCTGCTTTTGCTTGAAGAGAAGAAAGAGTTGCTTTCTCTGCTTTTGTTTCTGCTTTGGCTTGGTTAAACTCTTTCTCTGCTTCTTGTGCAGTTGCTTTCAATTCTGCCAATTTCGCTTCTTTATCTGCCTTTGTAGCAGACAAGGTAGCAACCAAGGCATTGGCATTTGAAAGAGCGACAACGGCTTGATTATGAGTGGTTGTAGCAGATTGAAGAGCTTGTTTCAAGGCTTCTGTATCTACCAACTTAGCTTCTTGGGCTTTCAAGTTTGAGTTTGCAGTTTGCAATGCTGTTTCTGCTTCAGCTACAGTTTGGTTAGCAGTTTTAAGAGTTTCTTCTACTTGTGCTTTTTCTGCTTTTTTAGTTTCTAGCTCAGTATTAGTTGAAGCACCTTTGCGAGCGATTGTGTATGGGTTTGTGATTTCAGTTGTGTTGAATTTTGAACCCTTTGCTCGGCTTTCTGTGATACCTGTGATAAAGTGAGTAGTGTAAGCATCGTTAGAGATACTTTGAGCGAAACCACCTGAGTAAACCATTTCTTTAGGTTCATCAAATCTTAGAATACCTACAAGATGCCCATAGTCTTGTTCGTTACTTACTAAGTCTGCTAAAGATGTAAACAAATTAGACTTCATGTAAGATTTAGTCCAAACACGTGTACTAGGTACAGATTGAATCACAGAGTTTTCGTACCCTTGGATACCCTTATTCATTTGCTCCTCAGTAGGGTGCAAACCGTTCAAACCATAGGCATCTGCAACCGAATGGATACCCTTGGCATAGTGACCATGACCACCACGAGCACGGTAATCTTCGCGACGTGCGATAGACCAACCACCTTTGATGTACTCTTTTGCGACTTTTTCTGCGAACTCAAATGAGTCTTTTGTTACAACAACGTCTGTAAGACCCAACTGCTCACGCAAGTTTGAAATCAAGTCGGCTGCAAATAGTGTCAAATCATCACGGATTTCTTTTGGAAGATTATTAACATCATACTGTATCTTATCTGCCTTATCCGCTTCGCTCAAGACAAGGTTTTTAGATTGGATGCTATCTCCAACCATGTCAGTGATCTCTTTTTTCAACTCTTTATTACGAGCTTCAAATTTATCAATATCCGCTTGAGTAAGTTTATTATCTGGAATTGCCCAGTAGTCCTTATTCAACTGGATTTTTTCTTTGATTTTTGAAACAAAGGCTTCTTTGAACTGAATTGATCCTTTTGCAAGTGGTTTTGAAGACTCAATCAGAGCTTCTACTTCAGCAGTGGCCGCTTTAAGAGCTTGTTCTGCTTGCGCTTGATGTGCTTTGGCATCAGATACCGCTTGGGTTTTTGTAGCAATATCTGCTTTTGTACCTTCAATTTGCGCTTTTGTTGCTTGATTTGCTTCTTCTGCATTTTTTAAGGCAGTTTCTGCATCTGTTTGCGCTTGTTTGCTTGTTTTTTCCGCTTCTACGGCTTCTTTTTGTGCTTCTTTGGCATTTTCCAAACCTTTATTGTTAAGCGTGTCTGTGGCGATTTGAACCGCTTCTGTGGCACTTGTAAGTGCTTTTTCTTTTACAGTTTGTGTAGCTTCTTTTTCTGCTACAACTGCTTCTTGTGCAGATACCGCTTGGTTTGCTTCTGTAGCTTTTGCTTCTGCATTTTTAAGAGCTTCTTCTTTTGCAGGAACTTCTGCTTCTGCCTTAACTACTGCTTTCTCAGCTTCTGTAATAACTGCTGGGCTTGCCTTTTTCGCAAAATCCTCTGCTTTTTTTACAGCTTCTGTTTTCTCATTGACAAGAGAATCTGCTTCATTTGTAGCACGCTTGGCATCTTTGACCGCCTGTTTTGCTTCTACTACATCTTGATCCGCTTTCTTAGCTTCTGCTTCTTTTGTAGCAACCTCTTCTTTTGTCGCCACCGCAGGAGTAGTTGTTTCCACAACCTCCGCCTTTGGCGCTTCCACATTCACTGGTTTTGGAGCGACTTCTTCTGCGCCTACTGTGTTAAATAGAGAAACTGTAGCAGCTGCGGCTGCTGTCATTGCGATTGTTGATTTTTTCATATTATTTCCTCTTTTTTCTTTATAAACTTATTATATCACAAAACAACTTTTAAAGGTTATTTATATATAAAATAACTTTAAAAAGTCTAAAATTTGTACCATTTTGACTGTATCATGTAAGTAGCGAGGTACTACATGACAAATAACAAAAGCAATCTTCAAGATTACATCTCTAAAAGAATCCGTCTATTACGTTTAGAAAGAGGATATACTCAAGAACAACTAGAAGAGATGGCTGATTTGGGTACTAATTATATCTACAAATTAGAAAATCTTTCAACTAACTTAAAAATTCAAACGCTAGAGAAAGTAATGGAAGCATTAGAAGTAGATTTAGATACATTCTTTGATATACAGTTAAAAGAAGAAGACCCAAAAATTTCTCTACTTGTTGATGAATTAAAAACTCTTCCAACTGAACAACGCTCCCGAGTCTTAGATGCCTTGATACTTATCCTTAAAGAAATAAGATAGAAAATGTTCTACTTTTGTTCTACCTTTTATTTTTACAGGCAATTTAGAGAGTGGCAAAACCTTGATTTATCAATATTTTCGTTACTCATTTTTACTTATTTTAACTCTAAATCGACTGTAGGGGGCATCTAAATACAACAGGAAAAAGCCTTGTAAATCAAGGCTTTTTTTGCTTGTCTATAACTGATTTACCCCATCATTTGTCCCACATTTTAAATCTATCTTTTCTTTTTGAATCAAATTACATCTTTACAAAAAGTGTAAAGCCAGTTACTTTTGCTTTGATGCCATACAATATTTTCATGTAGAGAAGACAAATTTTATCTTCTCTTTTTATTTTCAAAATAATAAAAACTGATTTTCTTTTCATAAATCAGACTGAAACTTCCAAATTTTCCATTTTGTTTATTGATATTTCCTCTAAAAAGGTGTATAATATTTTTATTATCAAACTATACTATACTATATAGGGGGTATTGAAATGAAATTTTCTAATCGTTTACTGCTATTCCTTGCAGGAGTTGTTTTTGTCCTTTTAGCACTCTTTCTATTTACAGACCCAGTAGCTAATCTTGTTGCTTACAGCTGGTGGATTGCATTTGGTTTACTGGTTGCTTCTATAGCAGCTATTTTAGGCTATTTCTCTGTACCAAAAGTGCTTCGCTCACCAGCTCATCTTTTCCAAGGGATTGTTAATCTTCTCTTGGCTCTTTACCTCGTTGCCTATGGCTTTGTGACGCTACCAGTTGTCATTCCAACTATTTTAGGAATTTGGTTAATTGTAGAAGCCATTATAGCTTTCTTTAAAGGCAATCGTCTGGGATTGATTTTCCCTATTATTGGCAACCATATCATGTGGATAGCGTTGCTTGCATTTTTACTAGGTCTAGTGATTTTGTTCAATCCAGTAGCTACAAGTGTCTTTGTCGTTTATGTCGTTGCCTTTGCATTTTTAATTGTTGGTTTCACCTATATCCTTGATGCCTTTCGTAAATAATCTAGCTGCCATTTTGGGCATATTAAAAAAGCTGGGAAGTTACATTCTCAGCTTTTTATTTGCCTTCTTAGATCAGTCGGTAGAGCAGTAGACTCTTAAGCTAT
This sequence comes from Streptococcus mitis, assembly GCF_905187535.1. Lineage (GTDB taxonomy): Bacteria > Bacillota > Bacilli > Lactobacillales > Streptococcaceae > Streptococcus > Streptococcus mitis_BS. Next base: position 44,531 of record NZ_CAJJIE010000028.1, on the reverse strand, counting down.
GGGGCGCAGGTTCGAGCCTTGTAGGGGCATCTAAATCAACAGGAAAAATCCTTGGTTGCAAGGCTTTTTTTGACGTCCAATAGCTTTTTGTAGCAAAGTATTTAAAAATAAAAGAGAAGAGAATCTCTCACTCTCTTCTCAGTATATCTTATTAAATTTAGTTTTTCTTAATCTAGCTGATTTTCCTTTGCGACGACAAATTCTTTAACCAGTCGATAGATAACAGCAAATACGGGGGTAAAGAATATCATTCCAAGTAGTCCGAAAAGATTCCCTCCAATACTAGCAGCCGCAAGCGTGAAAATAGCTGGCAAACCAATAGACTGACCTACAACTCTAGGATAAATAAGGTTTCCTTCAATCAGCTGTATAACTTGATATAGAAGAAGAGAAAGTAAGGCTTGAGTAGGACTCACTGTGAAGATAAAAATCGCTCCCACAACACAAGCAATCATAGGCCCTACATAAGGAATGAACGATAGCACTCCTGCAAAGATACCTGTCATTACTCCATAGGGTATCCCAAACACGCTGTAACCAACCGCTATCATAACTCCTATGATAACTGCTTCAATCAGCTGACTCATCAAAAATTGGTCATAAGTCTCTAGTGCTACTTGTCCAATGTAAGTCAACTTTATCACCACCTTCTCTGGAAGAAAAACTTTTAGAAGTCGACTCGTCATCGCTGCCAAATGTTCCTTACTGGATAAAAATAAAAAGGTGAAGACTATAATCAAAAAGGCATTCATCAAACTTGAAAAAATATTGCCGATATTACTAGTCAGACCTGATAAAAAACCTATCAAAGCTTGGCTAATAGAACTAGATTGTCCCTGTATGCCTGATACGATAGTTGACAACATGTCTTTGGTTACAAATTCCGAGCTGCCTAGCAATTTCCCAAGTTGAGTCAGGACTGTTGAAAGGACTGTTCCCAGCTGACTAATAGTCTGGGCTAGGGTTGGCAGCACCAAAACCAAAAGAGCAATCACGATTAAGATAAGAGCTAGGAAAACAAGTACCATGGCAATCGGACGACGCAACTCTGCCTTTACCTTCAATTTAACTAAATACTGTTCAATTTTTTTCATAGGAACATTAAGCACAAAAGCAATAACAGCACCATAAATCAAGGTTGATATTACATCAAAGAGAGAGATTGCTCCTGATATAAAGCTCGATGCATTCAGAATTACAAGAGCAACCAGCCCTATAAAAAGGATTAACGGGGTGTATTTTTTTACTAAGTTCATAAATTCTCCTTAATAAACATGTTTAGATACGACTATACTATTTGGTTTTTCAAACTCTCGATTAAGGTAGGCTTGGTAAGTTCCTGGAGCGATAAATCCTTTGGGTGAGAGGATATCGGTGCCAGCCTGACCGACTATGGTATCAGCCAAGAGCACACAGTTTGTAGATAAGACAAAGTAGGATTTAAACTTAGATTTGATAAATTTATAAAGTTCCCCATCTGTCTCATGTCTGATTTTATAAGCGTAGGTGTAGTCTTCCTTACCATCACCTGTCATGATTTTATCTGCACTTGGCTCCCATGGAATCGTCAGTTGTTTCAATTCAGCCAACTTTTTCTGAACTGCTTTTTCCATTTCAGGCGTCAAATCTATCCCATAACCAAAAAGCGTTTTTTGACTCTCACGTTTACATAGGTCAATGTACTTGTCACGATCACAGAAATATAAGACACCATCTCCTACCATACCAAATAAGGTCTCAGATGACGGATCATAGTTGCCATAAGAAATAACACGGCCCTGATAGCAGATATCCACATGACCAATAGCTGAAAACAGGGAGGTCTCAGCTGTATGAACAAAAATTTCAAGCTCCGCTGTCTTACCAGACTTCACCATTCCAAGATGGATATCCTCTCTCTCATCAGCATTTTCCTGCATGAATTTGTTGATTTTTGCTAAAGTTCTTGCAGGGATGAGAGCGGCTAGGACAATAGGTAAGCTAATTCTAATGCGACGTTTGAGATGGTTTTTCCCAATTTCCTCCTCAAACAAGAAACCATCACGGATATTGGACACACCATAAAGGAAAAAATAAGCCCCTAATACAAAGAGTTGAAAGACAGAATTTCCTGTAGAGGACAAAAGACTAGTCCCACCAAGAAAAACTAGTACGAGTCCATCTAGTAAGAGACGAAAACGAGGTCGAATTTTGTTTTTGCGGTAGAGAACATAGGTGACAAGGTTAATACTAGCATGAAAAATCTGATAAACTCCAATCACAAGAGCCAAAATATAAATCGGCACATCCGTCGCAAGATTGGAGCCAAGCAAATATCCCAGCACTAACAATTTAACCAGTGCAACTCCCAAGGTGTCCGTTGACTGACTTTTTTTGAAAATACGTAATACTAAATCTAAGACCGTTGCTATCCAAGCTAAAAACAGAACCAGTCGAATAACCTTTACTGGCAACCAAGTCCCCGTGACCATCAAGATGAGACCTAGCAGAACAAACAAGAACCCCTGAGCAAGTAATTTCTTACCTGTCAGACCTAAAGATAGAATTTTCGCCATATAAAAACCTTTCAACAATAAAAATTAAACACTCCGATTAAACTGACTAGTAAATAGCCAACACTACAAACAGCCTGTGCCAGCAACATATGGTGACTAGAAATGACTGTAGTAATGTCACCATCTTGTCTTATGCACTTCTAAAATTTGTTATATTGATTAGAAACCAGAGCTTATAAAAACTAGCTAAACTCGAGAGATAGACACAATTGCGACGAAAAAATGTATAACCAATTCAACTTGTTAAGGTAAGAAAGCATTATTTCCAATCTATTAATTATTCATCTATTACCTATTATGACACAATATTCCCTATAGTTCAACTTTTTACTTGTTTTTATATTACACGGACTAAAAAGTTTTCAACAGTTGATTGCATTTGTTTTAATAAGTTTTAACCTTTCTTGGTTAGATAAAAAAAGAATCATACAGTTTAGAATCTGTATGGTTTTTGCCCCACTTTTGTCCCATTTTTAAATCATGACATTGAAAATACCTAAAATCACTTATATTTCAATATTTTTAATTGCTCTCAATATGAAAGTCCTTTCCAAATCCCTGTAGGGGGCATCTAAATCAACAGGAAAAGCCTTAAAATCAAGGCTTTTTTTCTTGTCTCAAACGGCTTCCTCCTCAAGTATAAAAGCATCTTTTCGCCTTCTCTACTATCTAATCAAACAAAAAAATCTCTTTCAACATTTATAGAAAGAGATTTTTCTTTAGGAGAAATAACTTAATTTTTAATCGATTCGTGATAGCTCAGCTGGCACTGTTAAGTAATAGGTTGCCGTCAAGCTTGCTTCACCTTGATTGACAAAAATCTCGATGGAATTTTTATCTAGAACAACTTCCAATTCTTTAGCTTCAATATCTACATACCGTCGACTAGTGTCCTGTTCTTCTTCACCTAGAATTTTTTGAACAAGATGGCTACGATCAATGTAAACTTGCTGCGCATTACTGTCATAACCAAATTCAAGATAATCTGTATCATTTCCTAAGTGGTAATGACAATCTTTATCTATTTGGATTTGATATTGGCCTTTTTTAACAGGGAATTGTCTTAGTTTGCCATCTTCCAATCTTAGAATTCTAGGTAAAGTCATGGCACATGCCCATTTGTGTTCTTGGTCATGGGTTGGAAGGGTACGCCCCCATGTCTGCATCCAAGCAATCAGGATACGACGATTTTGATCGTCCAACAATGTTTGAGGCGCATAGAAGTCTTGGCCATGATCAATTTCTTGAACTGATTCTGGGATAAAACGTTTTTCTCCCCAATCTACCTTACCCGTGAACAAAACCGATGAGTTGATGTTATGATATGAGTCTCCCTCACGCTGATAACGCATGGGTGACATAATAAGGCAATCCTTCCCATCTAACTCAAAGTAATCTGGGCATTCCCACATAAAGCCTTGGTGTTCTACCCCTTTTAAAAAAATGGATTCGAACTGCCATTCTACTAGGTTATCGGACCCTAGTAGAACGATACAGCCCACATTATCCTTGTGTTTGGCAGCTACTACGGAGTAATAGCGTCCATCTTTTTCAAAGAGTTTTGGATCACGGAAATCAGCAGCAATTAACTCATCTGGCAAATCTGCTCCAGTTGCAACTGGATTTTGTTCAATCTTTTCAAAGTGAATCCCGTCATCTGAAAATGCTATATTTTGTACTTGACGAACACCGGTTTCTTCTTCGATGTGACCAGTATACATGAGCCAGAGGCGATCGTCTTTGACGATAGCTGATCCTGAGAAGCAACCATTGCGGTCGTAGTCTTGGTCAGGAGCAAGTGCCACTGGCAAGTGCTCCCAAGTCACCAAGTCCTTACTTTTAGCATGACCCCAGTGCATAGGCCCCCAAACACTATCATAAGGATAGAATTGATAAAAGAGATGGTATTCTCCACGAAAATAGACAAATCCATTTGGATCATTGATCCAACCAATCTCAGCTGAAAAATGTTCTTCAGGCTTATACTGAGTATTTACGAGATGTTTATTTTCTGCTATAAAACGATTGGCTTTTTCTACTGTAAATGTTTTATTTATCATAAGTATATCCTATTTTATTCCAGTTCCGGAACCACCTAGACCTTGAACAATATATTTCTGAGCGACTACATAGACCAAAATCAACGGAATCGTTGAAATAGTTAATACAGCCATTACCTGATTGATATAAACTGGTTGAGTTGTATTAATAGTTGTAATTGCAACCTGCATTGAAAATTTAGAAGAATCTGTCAAAACCATCAATGGCCAAATATAATCATTCCAGCTTGAAATAAATGATAAAACGCCAACTGTGGCAACTGCAGGTTTAGACATTGGAAGCATAATTTTAAAGAAAATTCTAACGATACTTGCTCCGTCCATCTTTGCAGACTCAAGAATCTCTTCTGGAATTGCAATAAAGAAATTCCTAAATAAGTAAATATTAAATACACTCGCCAATCCTGGAATAATAACTGCAAGACGATTATTGACCAAACCTAAGGAATTGATAATGGTAAATTGTGGAATTAACACAGTTTCTACTGGAATAATAAGTAAAGCAAGTAAGAAACCAAATAAAATTTTCTTACCTGAAAAATTGACTTTTGCAAAAGCGAAACCGGCCAGTGCATTGACAATAATAGAACCAATAGCAAACGTTCCAGCATAAAAAATGCTGTTCCCTAGATAGGTAAAAATACTAAATCGCTCAAATACTTCCTGATAAGGTTTAAACCAATCAGCGGGATTTAAACTTGGTAAGAAGGCTTGCCAACTAGTTAAATTTTTATAAACATCCGCTTCTGGCTTCATGGCTGAAACTACCATCCAAACCATAGGAAAAAGGAAGAGTCCTGCCAATAGGGTTAACAGAATATATTCTAAGATTGTTGTTGGTTTAAATCGTTTCATCTTAGTCATCCTCCTTCAGAACGCGACGTTGCACTAAGCTAATCATACCAATTAACGTTGTAAATACTAAAGCGATTGAGCTAGAATATCCTACAAGACGATCAGTAAAACCTTGTTGATAAATATAGTACACCATAGTAATTGTTGAGTTTAATGGCCCACCTTGCGTCATAACCATTGGTTGTACAATTAGCTTAAAAGCAGAAATTAAAGTTGTTAACAATACAAACAGGGCTGTTGGTTTTAGTAGGGGCATCGTGATATAACGAAACTGAGCCCATTTTGAGAATCCATCTAATTCAGCAGCTTCATAGACATCTTGTGGAATATTCTGCATTCCTCCTAAAAATAAAAGCATCTGATAACCTGCACCCTGCCAAGCAGAAACAAAAACAATTGCATACATAGCTTGTTTAGGACTAGTCAAGAAAGGTTGAGAAGCAATACCTACCTTATTTAAAATAGCATTTAATAAGCCACTATTTGGATTTAAAAGATAAAGCCAAAGAATAGAAATAACTACCAAGGACATGACAACTGGAGCAAAAAAAGCCACTTTAAAAAACATATTCCCTTTGCGCTTTTTATTAACAATCAAAGCCATTCCTAAGGCCGCTCCCAATTGAACTGGAATAATCCAAACAACAAATTTCAAAGTATTCAAGAAGCTCTTTAAGAAAATCGGATCTTTTGTTAATCGAATAAAATTTTCAAGTCCAACAAATTTTCTTTCATCTGGTGTCAACAAATAATAATCTGTAAAAGCGTAATAAATGACCATTCCAACTGGAATTACTAAAAAGATACCTAATAAAATTAAAGCTGGAGCTAAAAAACTATAACCTAGTATGTTATCCTTTATTTTTTCACGTCTTTTTGTATCCACAACAGTTTCTTTACTCATATCCATCTCCTTTAATCATATATATCAAACTAGGCTATTAACAAGAAAGGGGAAGGTAGTTCCAAACATTTTCCTTCCACCTTCTTTTTTACAGATTATTTGAGTGACTGATCAATAGCAGTTTGCATTTCTTTTGTACGAGTATCCAAGACTTTTTGCACATTTGGATTTTCTTCATAATAGCTGATATCTTGCATCGCTTGTTGAAAAGCTCTAGAAACCTGAGGATATGCTACGACAACTGGGCGAGCATGAGCTGTTTTTGAATTTTGTTCCATCAAGAAACGCATTGGTTCGGACACTTTATCTTTGATATTTTCAATTGTAGATTTACGAATCGGAAGGACCGAATTCCCCAAGCTAATAATTTCACTTGATTCTGTATTTGTAGCAAATTTAACAAATTCAGATGCTGCCTCTTTTTTATCAGATTTTGTCGTAACAGCTAATTGCCAACTACCTGAAGGGGATACTAATTTTTTCGTCTTACTAGATACTGGGTAAGGAAGGATACCAAAATCAATATCTTTGTAGTTTACATTCATGTCAGCAATCGTCCAAGAACCACTCAAAAGCATTGGATACTCTCCTGTTTCAAAACCTTTTTCGACTGGACTAACAGTTGTATAACCTTCTTTTACAAGATTTTGAATGAATTGAACTGCTTCTACACTCTCTTTTGAGTTGAAGTATCCTTCTGCCTTTGTTCCATCTTCGTTTACGACAGAACCATTATTTGACCAAATCAACGGCATATAAGCATATGGTAACATTTCATCGTTTGAATTAATACGAAAATCAATTGCCGGTTTGTTATAATGATCTTTCAATTTTTTAGCAATCGTATTAAATTCATCCCATGTCCATGGCTTTTCTAGCGTTGGAAGCTCTGATTCCGCAATTCCGGCCTCTTTGAACATTTTTTTGTTGTAATAAACACCAACATTCGATTCAGAAAATCCAAATGCATAGAATTTGCCATCATAAGTTCCTTGTTGTTTAATACTGTCCAAAACATCATCCATATTATTATCTTTTAGATAATCATCTAGCGGAGTAATCACTTTAGATTTTGCATAAGCTGCCGTATTTGGTCCATCAAGGGTAATAACATCTGGAAGACTATTAGTCGTGATAGCAGCATTAACCTTGTCTTCATATCCTCCACCACTACCACTACGAGGAATATACTCAGTTACAACTTTGTACTTACTTTTTCCTGATTGATTAAAGTTGTCAACAACTTTTTGCCAAGCTTTTCCTTCATTGGTTTCGTCAGAGAATTGTACCCAGACTTTAATATCATTTGAAGAACTCGCTTGTTTTGAGTTAGTTCCTCCACTACAACCTGCAAGTATAGCTAACGATAGCCCCGCAACAACAGATAACATTGTACCTTTACGCATCATTTTCCTCCTTTTTGAAACGTTTCATTTTTATTTATTTTTTAAACAAGCTTCTAGCCTGTTTTTGAAACGTTTCATTTGTTGATTATATTATAACAGCGCTTTCATTAATTGTCAAGCGCTTTTTAAATTTTTTTTGTTGTTTTATCTCCCCAAAAATATGTGGGAATTACGATTCGTTTTTCTAGAATCTCTTCTCGCTTAATCATTTTCAGTATCATTGCAACAGATTCTTTTGCCATCATACCAATATCTTGAACTATTGTAGACACTAGATAAGATTGATCGACAGAAGTTTTTAAACCATCAAACCCAATTATCTGGTAATCATCAGGTGCTATTTTCCCCAGTTCTTTCATAACACTAATAACTCTCAGAGCCATCATATCATTTATTGTAAATATACCATCAATTTCTTTATGAGATTGCAAAAAAACTCTTATCTGATCTTCAGGATTTATTAAAGGTTCTTTCATTTCAAAATTATAGACATCTACTCCTAATTCCTTAGCTTTTTCTCTGAATCCTTTACTTCTGAGTATAGTCTCATTCTCATACATATTAATTGAACCAATAAAAGCAAGGTGCTTATTATCCCTTCTAACCAGTTCCTCTGCTGCAGTTTGTCCTCCTTTGTAATTTGCTGAAGTAACATAGCATACATTTTCCGAAAAATGTCTATCTATACTTACAAACGGTAAATCGGATAAAATATATTTGTCAATATCAGAATATGTAATACCAATAATTCCATCCACTTTATTTTGTTTCAACATTTCGATATATTCGATTTCATTTTGTGAATCGCTATCAGCGTTACAAATAAATAATTTATAATTATATTTTAATAACTCTTTCTCAACATGATAGGCAAACTCCGAGAAAAACGGATGCCAGATGCTCGGAATAATCAAAGCGATAGTTTCTGTTCTATTCTTTTTCATACCTCGAGCATAATTATCAGGGATATAGTCCAATGTTTTTATAGCCCTTTGAACTTTCCTTAAAGTTACTTCTTTAATGCCTTTTTCCTTATTAATCACACGTGAAACTGTTCCAACACTAACTCCTGCTTCTAAAGCAACATCTTTCATGGTAATTGATTTTCTTTGTTCTACCATATTATCACCTCCTTTCAATATATAGTATCATGCAAACGCTTTTTTAGCAACTATTTCTCAATCATTTTTGTCCAGATCCTTTTTCCTATCATGAATAAAATCACTCCAATTAGCTTTTGAAAATACTTCAATTTTCATATGTAAACATCTACATAAAACAGGAAAAGACTTTGTTTGCTTCTATCTCCCCTTTTTCATGATGTATTTTCGTACAGGTGCTTCAACCATTTGAACGATTTCAAATCCTTCTTTTTGATAAAGGTGCTGGGCTGCTTGATTTGCTTCGAGGACATTTAAAGAAATACTACCTATGTCTCCATTTTCAAAGACCAAACTAACAAATTTCCTTAAAGCCTGCCTACCTAAGCCTTGTCCCTGTTTCTGGGGATTGATAAAAAAGCGTCCAATATGAAGATTGCTGTCTTCTTGCCTGATTTTCTGGATAACCCCCACAAACTCTTGTCCTTCAAAGATTGAAAAGATTCCTTCCAACTCTTGCAAGACTTGAATTGTCAAGGGAAAAGGAATCTTTGGTCCCATCCATTGTTCCTGAAAATCTTTCCCCAGGGAGTTGGACCATTGGCATACGAGCTGAGCATTTTCTGTGCTCACATTTTCTTCAAAACGAATTGTCATCTCGACCTCACTATCTTGTCTATGTTTCTCCATTATACTACTTCTCCTATTTTTTACGAATAGATAAGTATGATTGATTTTTATTTTTTTCTTGTCGGGAGCATTCTCGCTTCCTTTCTTGGTTTGGTCATTGACCGTTTTCCAGAGCAATCCATTATCCTACCAGCTAGCCACTGCGATGCCTGTCAGACTCGCTTGCATCCCTTAGATTTGATTCCGATTCTCTCACAGGTCTTCAATCGCTTTCGCTGTCGCTACTGCAAGGCTCCTTATCCAGTCTGGTATGCCCTTCTTGAACTAGGTTTAGGTCTCCTTTTTCTGGTTTGCTCTTGGGGATTTCTTTCCTTGGGGCAAGTCATCCTAATCACTGCTGGTTTGACTCTGGGCATCTACGACTTCCGTCATCAGGAATATCCCTTACTAGTCTGGCTGACTTTTCACCTAATCCTCATGGCTTTCTCTGGCTGGAATCTAGTCATGGTCCTCTTCCTTGTCCTTGGAATTGTGGCTCATTTTATCGATATCCGCATGGGCGCAGGGGATTTTCTCTTTTTAGCTTCTTGTGCTATCGTCTTTAGCGCAACGGAGTTACTTATCTTGATTCAGTTTGCTTCTGCAACAGGGATCCTAGCCTTTCTCCTGCAAAAGAAAAAGGAAAGACTTCCTTTCGTGCCCTTCCTCTTACTCGCGGCTTGTGTAATTATTTTTGGTAAGCTACTGCTTGTTTGATAAAGTCCTGAATTGGCTCTCCTTGGTGGAGAGCTTTTACAATTTTCGAACCAACGATAACACCATCTGACACCGCATTGAAGCGTTCTACATCGGCTTGACTAGATACGCCAAAACCTGTCAAGACTGGGATATCAGCCACATGATGCAATTGTGCCAAGTGCTTGTCCAAGTCTGCACGATAATTGCCAGATTTCCCTGTCACCCCATTGATGGCAACTGCATAGACGAATCCTTCTGCCCCTTCAATCAACTCTTTCTGACGCTCAATCCCTGTGGTCAAGCTTACTAAAGGAATCAAAGCAATGTCTGTGTCTGCCAAAAAAGGCTCTACAAAGTTGGCATGCTCATGAGGCAGGTCTGGAATAATCAAGCCCTTAACCGCTGTATCTGCCAAACCTTTAACAAAATTCTCCACACCGTACTGAAAGAGGGGGTTGAAGTAGGTCATGATGACCAGCGGAACCTCTGTTTCAATGGTTTTCAAGGTTTCAACCAAAGCCTGGGTAGAAGTCCCGTGGGCTAAACTGCGCAAGCCAGCTTCTTCGATAACAGGTCCATCTGCAACAGGGTCTGAAAAGGGAATACCAACTTCAATAGCCGAAACACCCAAATCTTCTAAAAAGTGAATTGTTTCTCCGAGTCCATCCAAACCTTTTTCATGGTCTCCAGCCATGATATAGGGAACGAAAATTCCTTTTCCAGCTGCTTTTATAGCGTTTAATTTTTCTGTTAGTGTCTTAGGCATAAGTTTCTCCCTTCTTTGCTGCATCTGCTTCCAAGCGGTCTTTGACTTGAACCACATCCTTGTCCCCACGACCTGATAGACAGACAATCATAGACTTTTCTGGTCCAAGTTCTTTGGCCAATTTCACTGCAAAGGCGATCGCATGGCTAGATTCCAAGGCTGGGATAATCCCTTCCACACGAGACAAGAGTTGGAATCCTTCCAAGGCCTCTTCGTCTGTCACAGGAACATAGCTGGCACGTTTGATATCGTGGTAGTGAGAATGCTCTGGACCGATACCAGGATAGTCCAAACCTGCTGAGATCGAGAAGGCTTCAAGAATTTGACCATGGGCATCTTGGAGCACATCCATGAGGGAACCGTGAAGAACACCTGGACGACCCTTGGTCAAGGTTGCTGCGTGGTGCTCTGTATCCACACCAAGTCCTGCTGCTTCAGCTCCATACATAGCTACAGACTCATCTTCCACAAATGGATGGAAGAGACCGATGGCATTAGAACCACCACCAACACAGGCTACTAGGGCATCTGGCAAATCTTGACCTGTCAAGTCGCGGTACTGTTGTTTAGCTTCTCGACCGATGACACTTTGGAAGTCGCGAACGATTTCTGGGAATGGATGAGGCCCCAAGGCAGAACCAAGGATATAATGGGTATCATCGATATTTGCTACCCATGAACGAAGGGCTGCATTGACCGCATCCTTGAGCACGCGCGAACCATCTGTCACAGCCTCGACCTTAGCTCCCAAAAGTTCCATACGGAACACATTGAGGGCTTGGCGTTTAACATCCTCTTCACCCATATAGATAGTACATTCCATGTTAAAGAGGGCTGCAGCAGTTGCAGTTGCCACACCGTGCTGACCAGCACCTGTTTCAGCGATAATTTTCTTTTTACCCATGCGTTTAGCCAGAAGAACTTGTCCCAAGGCATTGTTAATCTTGTGGGCCCCTGTATGGTTAAGGTCTTCACGTTTAAGATAAATCTTGGCTCCGCCGATATGCTGGGTCAAGTTTTTTGCGTAGTAAAGAGGAGTTTCACGCCCCACATACTGGCGCAAAAGTTGGTTTAATTCCTCTTGGAAACTTGGGTCTGCCTGACTTTCACGATAAGCCTTTTCCAACTCCAAAACTGCTGTCATCAATGTTTCTGGGACAAAACGTCCACCGAATTTTCCGTAAAATCCATCTTTATTTGGTTCTTGATATGCCATTCTTTACCCTCTCTATAAATCTTCTAATCTTTTCCTGATCTTTTTGTCCATCTGTCTCCACTCCGCTCGATACATCGACTGCATAGGGAGTAAAATGTTGAATTGCTTTTACGACATTGTCTTCATTAAGCCCACCTGCGATAAAGAAAGGCTGAGTTAGTCCAATCGTATTCAGTTGACCCCAATCAAAGGTCTGGCCACTCCCAGCCACAGGGGCATCAAAGAGGAGATAATCTGCCTGAGAATTGGGTACATGACCCTCTCCATCTACCTGCACAGCCTGAATACTGGCACAAGGCAAATTCTCAAACAAATCATCTGCCACCTGACTGTGAACTTGAACCAAGTCCAAGCCAACTTTTTCAATCGCTTCTAGCAATTCTGCCCGACTTGGTGAAACAAATACGCCAACCTTCTTAACATTAGCAGGAATGGGCTTTGCCAGCTCAGTAGCCTGATCCAAGGTCACCTGTCTTTTACTAGGTGCGAAGACAAAACCGATGTAGTCTGCTCCTGCTGAAACAGCTGTTTCCACCGCTTCTTTGGTAGATAATCCGCAAATTTTAACCTTTGTCAATCTGCAACTCCTTGATTCTCTGGGCTACATCTTCTGCCTGCATAAGAGCTGTCCCTACCAAAATTCCGTTAAAGTATGGTGCTACTCGTTCCGCATCCTGCCCTGTGAAAATAGCAGATTCAGAAATGTACAAGCAATCATCTTTGAAATGTTTAGCCAAATCTACACTGGTCTGCAAGTCGACCTCAAAGGTGGTCAAGTTGCGGTTATTAACCCCAATAATCTCAGCACCAAGCCTGTGGGCCACTTCTAGTTCAGCTAGATTGTGAGTCTCCACCAAGACTTCCAGACCAAGCTCTGTCGCGTAGTCATAGAGTTCCTTGACACGTTCTTCTGACAAGGCAGCGACAATGAGTAAGATAACTGTCGCACCAGCATTGCGAGCACGGATGATTTGCTTTTCATCGATGATAAAGTCCTTGTTGAGCGTCGGAATCTCTACCTGACTGGAAATCTCCCGCAGATAATCCAAATGCCCTTTAAAGAAAACCTCATCTGTCAGAACAGAAATCATCACTGCGCCGTTTTCTTCATAAGTCTGAGCCTGTTGCACAATATCCACATCTAGATTGATATCTCCCAGACTAGGGCTAGCCTTCTTGACTTCTGCGATTACCTGTAAACGGTCTTGATGTTGTTTTAGATAGTCAGCTAAACGATAGGTCTGGCGCAGGGGCTGGATTTCCTCCAGCTCCATCTGCTCGACCTCACGCGCCTTCTGCTCCAAAATTCGTGCTAAAAATTCCTGACTCATTTTTGGTACTCCTGTAACAGTCTGAGTTTTTCAAGGGCCTTGCCACTAGCAATGACTTCGCGGGCCAAGGCAACTCCATCCTTGATGCTAGCTACCTTGCCATTAGCATAGAAACCAAGACCAGCATTTAAAACTGTCGTTTCCAAGAATGGACTTGGTTCATTTTTAAGAACTCTGAGCAAAATTTCTGCATTTTCCTGAGCGTTGCCTCCACGAATATCTTCGATAGCGTAGCGTTCCATCCCTAGATCTTCTGGAGTAAAGCTTGACAAGGTGATTTCGCCATTTTCAAGAAGGGCAATCTTGGTTGTTCCATTCAAACCAGCTTCGTCCAATCCTTCTGGACCAGCAACCACTATAGCACGTTTGCGACCCATATTTTTCAAAACCTGAGCTGTACTTTCTAGAAGTTCTGGACGACTAATACCAAGAAGCTGTGTTTCCAAAGTCATTGGGTGAATCAGAGGACCAGTCAAGTTCATGATTGTTGGAATTCCCAATTCCAAACGAGCTGGCATGATGTATTTCATTGCTGGGTGCATATTTTTAGCAAAGAGAAAGACGATACCAGTTTTATCAAAGACCTTACCTAATTCAGCTGGTTTGAGGTCTAGGTTGATGCCTAAGGCTTCGAGGACATCTGCAGAACCAGATTTAGAAGAAATCGAGCGATTACCGTGTTTTGCCATGTGAACACCACCACCAGCCAAGACAAAGGCTGCAGTTGTGGAGATGTTAAAGCTGAAAGACTTGTCCCCACCTGTACCACAGTTGTCCATGGCATCATGAATCTCAGTTGGAATATGTTGGGCATGTCCTCTCATGACTTGGGCAATGGCTGTGCGTTCCTCAGGTGTTTCCCCCTTCATCTTAAGAGCCAAAAGGAGAGAAGCAATCTGCGCCTCCGTTACACGGCCAGTTACGATACGCTCAATGACATCCGTCATTTCCACACCTGATAAATTTTCAAATTTTGCTAGTTTTTCAATAATCTCTTTCATCCTAGTTTCCTCACTTTACAACCTTCTCGATAAAATTCCGAATAGAAGACAAGCCATCTGGCGTTCCAATGCTCTCTGGATGGTACTGGAAGCCATAAATCGGTAGATTTTTATGTTGAATTCCCATGATGGCTTGGTCATCAGTCGAACGAGCTGTCACTTCAAAGTCTTCTGGCATTTCTTCAATCAAAATACTGTGGTAACGCATGACTGCACGGCCATCCTCGATACCTTGATACAGAACAGATGGCGCTTCAAAGTTGATATTGCTCTGTTTCCCATGCATGACTTTGGGAGCCAAGCCTAGCTTACCGCCAAAGACTTCTGCGATAGCTTGGTGGCCCAAACAAATCCCAAGAATCGGCTTCTTGCCAGCAAAATCACGAATCATGTCTTCCATCTTTCCAGCATCAACTGGCCAACCAGGACCGGGCGAAAAGACCAGACCATCTGCTTTTCCAGCTTCTTCATACAGCCTGGGATCATCATTTCTCAAGACCTGAACTTCTGCAAAATTCCCAATGTATTGGGCCAAGTTATAAGTAAAAGAATCATAGTTGTCAATTAATAAAATCATGGTCTTAGTTCTCCAATTCTAGTCATAGATTTTGCTTTGTTAATGGTTTCTTGGTATTCGTTTTGGGCAATGGAGTCGTAGACAATCCCTGCCCCAGCCTGCACATAAGCTGTTTGATTTTTTAGAATCATGGTTCGGATGGCAATGGCGAAATCCATATCACCCGTCGCAGACAAGTAGCCGATTGCTCCTGCGTATACGCCACGTTTTTCCGTTTCCAGTTCATAGATGCGTCTCATCGCGCGAATTTTTGGTGCTCCAGAAACAGTTCCAGCAGGAAGTGTTGCTTTCAAGGCATCCATAGCAGTGAGTTCTGGAAGCAAACGCCCCTTGACCACACTGGTCAAATGCATAACATAACGGAAGAGCTCCACTTCCATATACTTGGTGACTTGGACACTGGCCGTTTCAGAGATGCGGCCAATATCATTACGACCCAAGTCTACTAACATTCGATGCTCTGCTGTTTCCTTCTCATCAGAAAGTAAATCTGTCGCCAAAGCCTTATCCTCTTCTTCCGTTGCTCCTCTTGGTCGCGTTCCCGCAATCGGATTGGTTGTCACGATGCCATTTTTGACAGAAACCAAACTTTCAGGACTGGCACCGATGATTTGATAATCTCCAAAATCATAGAAATAGAGGTAATTTGATGGATTGGTCACGCGGAGATTTCTGTAGAAGTCAAATGGATTTCCAGTAACTTCTGCTGAGAAACGCTGACTGAGCACGCATTGGAACATATCTCCATTACGAATCAAGTCACGAGCTCTTTCCACCATTTCCTCAAACTTCTGAGGAGCGATATGCGGTTTGAAGTCGAGCGGAGATAAATCCAAGTCTTCAAATTCATTTGGAGCAGGAATGTGTAATTCCTCAAGCACTTGGTTCAAGGTTTTTTCCAAGTCTTCTTGACTACGCTCACTATAGAGAGCATCCTCGATAACATGGATTTTTTCCTTCTTATGGTCAAAGACCATGTAACTCTCATAGACAAAGAAATGCATATCTGGCGTTCCAATTGTATCTTCAGGAATTTGACCTATTTCTTCATAAAGAGAAATCATATCGTAACCAACAAAACCAATGGCTCCCCCACCAAAAGGGAGGTCTGAATGGTGCTGGCTCTTATGAGTCACTTCATAAAGGAAATCCAAGGGATCCTGATCAATCACTTGCCCATTTTGATAGAGAACTCCATTTTCAAACTTAATCTCAAAAACAGGATTATAGGCTAGGATAGAAAAACGAGCTGTTTCCTTGTCTCTCGGAATACTCTCTAAGATAACCTTGTGTTGCCCCTTTAGGCGCATATAAGCCAAGATTGGCGATAAGACATCTCCATGAATGATTCGTTCCATTGTAATTTCCCTTTCAGTTCTACTTCTAGTCCGTGGTGACTGTATGAAAAATCCCCACGCAAAATAACTTGCGTGAGGACGAAATTCGCGGTGCCACCTCAATTATAGGATTTCTCCTATCTCTCATCCCTGTCTTAGAAAGATTCTGTAACAGGCTGTGCGATAAAGGGCACTCCCTTGAGAATTATGTTTTCTTCTCTTGTTTCAAATGGACCCAACCTTACAGCTTTCTCTGCTTGTTTCCAGCAACCACAAGCTCTCTGTGAGAGAAAAGACTGTAATTTTTCCATCTTTTATTTTTTAGCTTCTAGGTAGTCTGCAATCGCAGCTACGTCCTTGTCTCCACGACCAGAGACATTGATGATGATAATGTCGTCTTTACTTAGTTTCGGTGCACGTTTAACTGCTTCTGCGATGGCATGCGAACTTTCAATCGCTGGGATAATTCCTTCTGTCTTGCTGAGGAGGAGCAAGGCTTGAACAGCTTCTTCGTCTGTCGCAGCGACATATTCCACGCGACCTGAATCTTTAAAGTAGGCGTGTTCTGGGCCAACCCCTGGATAGTCCAATCCAGCTGAGATAGAGTAAACTGGAGCCAACTCTCCGTCTTCCTTAAAGACTGCATAAGTCTTCATGCCGTCGACAATTCCGATACTACCTTTTGTCATAGTAGCTGCGTGCTTGTCTGTGTCAAGTCCATGTCCAGCAGCTTCGACCCCAACCAATTTAACTTCTTCATCAGCCACATACTGAGAAAAAGCACCGATGGCATTGGAACCACCACCTACACAAGCAATAACGTAGTCTGGTAAGCGTCCTTCTTTTTCTAAGATTTGACGGCGAGATTCTTCACTGATAACCTTTTGGAACTCGTGGACAATGGTAGGATAAGGGTGAGGTCCCACAGCAGATCCCAAAACGTAGAAGGCTTCCAAATCATTCATCCATGCTCCAAAGGCTGCATCAACCGCATCCTTAAGAGTTCGTGTTCCCGTTTCAACTGCATGAACAGTTGCTCCCATCATCTCCATACGGAAAACATTGAGACGTTGACGCTCCACATCTTCTGCCCCCATGTAGACATCACAAGCCATACCAAACTTGGCTGCAGCCGCTGCTGTCGCAACACCGTGCTGACCAGCTCCTGTTCCCGCAATCACTCGTTTTTTGCCCATACGTTTGGCCAAAAGAATTTGTCCTAAAACGTTGTTGAGCTTGTGAGAACCAAGGTGGTTAAGGTCTTCGCGCTTGAGATAAATCTTAGCGCCACCTAAGTGATCTGTCAAACTTTCTGCAAAATAGAGCGGTGTTTCGCGACCGGAATAGTCCTTCAAGTAATGACGAAATTCTGCCAAAAATTCTGGATCATCCTTGTACTTGTCAAATGTCACTTCCAACTCATCCAACAAAGCCTGAATCGGCTCCGGTACAAAACTACCACCAAATTGTCCAAAATAACCTTTAGTTGTCATAAAATTTTCCTCTTTCCATATTAATCCGTCCTTTTTGTTTGCTTTTAGTAGTAGGCAAGGAGCTGCAGATAGAACTCAAGTTCATCAAAGCGACTTAACGCCCTAATAAAAGATAAACAAAACGACGGATACAAAAAAGCCCACACACAGAATTAAATTCCGTGTGAGGGCGTTGGTAACGCGGTGCCACCTCAATTATAAAGGGACTATTCCCCTTTACATCTCTGCCTTGTCTAACAACAAGTTGCACTGTAAGGTGTGCGCACCGAATTTTCATTGTTTCAAATTCATTTTTAAAATCAGCCCACTTTCACTACTTCCAACCACCTGTTCACAATCACCACAGGCTCCCTGAAGATCAAAAATAGTTACTTTTCTGATTTGTTGAACTTATTTTAATACTTTGTTTCTTCTTTGTCAAGGCTTTTTTACAATTTTTTTGATGAAGCTAGCACTTTTTCAGAAACTGTTTTGAAAGTCTCAATGATATAGTCCACTTCTTCATCGCTTAATTTAGTGTGAAGAGGGAGCGTAATTTCATTTTCAAAGAAGGCATAGGCCTTAGGATAATTCGCCATATCAAAGCCAAGATTCTTATAGGCTGTCAAGAGCGGAAGCGGTTTGTAGTGGACGTTACTTGCAATTCCTGCTTTGGCCAATTCTTGGATGATAAGATTACGTTCTTCTAGACTCGCTCCTTCTACATGGGTGATGTAGAGGTGGCGTGAAGATTCGACAGTTTCAGTCTTGTGTGCCAATGGATGGATACGAGAACCTGCAAAACCACGATCATAGCGGTTCACGATCTCCTTACGACGTTCTAGCAAACTTGGGTAGCGGTCCAATTGTACCAAACCAAGGGAAGCCATAATATCGGTCATATTACACTTGTAGGCTGGTGTGACGATATCGTATTCCCATGAACCCAGTTGCATCTTGGCAAGAGCATCCTTAGTTTGTCCGTGAAGGGAAAGAATTTGGAATTCCTTGTACATCTCTTCGTCGTCAATCGCTGGATTGGCTTTCCAAGTAGCACTTCCTCCCTCCGCAGTTGTAAAGTTCTTAACCGCATGGAATGAGAAGGAAGTAAAGTCAGCGATAGAACCGGCTGGTTGCCCTTTATAAGTAGATCCCAAAGCATGGGCACTATCAGAAACAATCACGATACGGTTAAAGGCTTTTTGCCACTTGCTTGAAGCAGTAAAGATATCACGTTTCTTCTCCACAACTTGGAACAAACGGTCATAGTCGCAAACAATCCCCGCAAGCTCAACCGGAATAATGACCTTAGTCTTTTCAGTGATAGCTTGCTCCAGTAAGTCATAGTCCATCTCAAAAGTATCTGCTTGGATATCCACCATGACAGGGGTCGCTCCTACGTGCGTGATAACACTACATGAAGCTGTATAGGTCATGGCTGGAACGATGACTTCATCACCAGGCCCAACTTCCAAGACACGCAAAATCAACTCAAGAGCGGCAGTTGCAGAGTTGAGGCAGACAGTCTTAGGGGTCTGTGTATATTGAGACAAGCGACGCTCTAGTTCTTTTGTCTTTGGACCAGTTGTAATCCAACCAGAACGAAGGGTGTCCGCAACTTCAGCAATTTCTGCTTCTGTAATATCGGGTGGTGAAAATGGAATATTGTAATTTGGCATTGATTTGCTCCTTTTATCTGTACTCATTTTCTCATGATTACTTTATTTTAGCACTTCAAACACGGTTTGAAACATGATTTTGATGTCTCCAAGGAAACTAAATTCTCGGAGATAGTCGAGGTTATAGCGCATCTTTTCAGGAAGGACGTGTTCGACATAGGCTTGGTCAACTGACAGACCTTTCTCCGTCATTTGACTGATAATAGTGTCCTCATCCTTGTAATTGATGCTGGCTGGAGAGGTAATCCCTGCTGGCAAAAGCAAGGTCGCCATCATTTCAGGGCTGTACTGCTCAGTGTAGCGTGGCACTTCAGGTCGTGTACCGACAAAGGACATCTCTCCTTTAAGGACATTGACCAACTGAGGCAGTTCGTCCAAACGCACACGGCGGATGAAATTGCCAACCTTGGTAATGCGGCTATCGTTAGCAGAAGTCACCAGACTCCCTTTTTTGTCCGCATCCGTCACCATGGTACGGAACTTCCAAATCTTGAAAGGTCGGTTGTACTGGGTCACGCGCTCTTGCTTATAAATCACTGGCCCCTTGCTATCCAACTTGATCCAAATGCTCAAGATGAGAAAGATAGGAGAGGTCAGAATCAGCAAGACTACGGCTAGAACCCAGTCCAAGCAACGCTTAAAAATCAGCGAACCCTTCCTTTTAGAGACAAGCTGGTAGTAAGACTCAACCTCGCTTGATTTCATTTCCACGGGCAAGTCTTCCCATTTCAGCATGCTGTTTCTCCTTTGTTTTTATTATACTATTTGTCAACATTTTTCATTATACCACAAAATGGAAAAGGCGGTGAAAGAAATCTGTAATTTGAAGGATTTCCTTCTTACACTCAATGAAAATCAAAGAGTATTAAGACATAGCACCCGCCTGCAAACTATACATCTTGTGATAGGTTCCTCCCAGAGCCAAGAGTTCCTCATGGCTTCCGCTCTCGATGATGCGTCCCTTATCCAAGACATAGATGCAGTTGGCGTCTTGGATGGTCGAAAGGCGGTGAGCGATGGCAATGGTTGTCCGCCCCTGTCTCATCTTCGCCAGAGAAGCTTGAACCAAACTTTCTGTTTCAGAGTCAATATTGGCTGTCGCTTCATCCAAAATCAGAATTTTAGGCTGACTGGCGACTGTTCTGGCAAAGGCTAGAAGCTGACGCTGACCTGTTGAAAAACTGGAGCCACGCTCAGAAACAGGGGCGTCATATCCCTGAGGAAGTTCTTGAATAAAGGAATCTGCATCCACGAAGGCTGCAGCAGCCTGGACCTGCTCATCACTGATTTCTTGGTACATGGCGATATTGGACTTAATGGTCCCATGATAGAGGAAGGGATCCTGCAAGACCAGACCAATGTTTTTTCTCAACTCTTCCTGACTGTAGTCCCGGATATCTACATCGTCCAAGAGAACTCGCCCTGACTGGAATTCATAAAAGCGCATGAGGACATTGATAATAGACGATTTCCCAGAACCTGTATGCCCTACAAAAGCTATGGTTTCACCCTTATTAACAGAGAAAGAAATGTCATCCAGAATCGGATGTTTGCCATCATATGAGAAGCACACATGTTCAAATCGAATATTGCCTTCTTTGACTTTAGCCTGCCCACTTTCTTGAAGAGGTTCATAGGTCCTCTCGTCAATCAAGGCAAATACACGACCTGCAGACACCATGGAAGTTTGAAGGGTTGAAAAGTTTTGAGTCACCTCAATCAGGGGATCAAAGAGACGATTGATGTACTGGATAAAGGCATACATGGTTCCTGCCGTTATTCCCAGATAAAGTCCACGATAGCCAAAATAGGCCATTAAAACTGCATAGCCTAGGAGTTTCAACAAACTCATGGCAGGACGCAAAAAGAGGGCATCCAAGGCTACAGAACGGTTGGCATAGACCAAGTGTTCTTGGTTGATTTCATCAAACTCTGACTGTAGGCGCTTCTCTTGATTAAAGGCCTGGATAATCCTGATTCCTTCGATATTTTCAGCCAGCTTGCTATTGATATCTGACAAGAGACTTCTGGTTTTCTCAATGATTTTCACTGATTTTTTCCGATAGAGATTGACCAAAAGGAAAATCAAGGGGAGAAAGAGCAAGACTAAAGCAGTCAAACGAAAATCCAACACCAACATGGTATAAAGAGTTGTCAGAAAGATGAAAACTGCTGAGATAAAGCTAGATAAAATCCCCGAAAACATATCACTGATGGTCTCAGTATCATTGGTCAAACGAGAGACGATGGAGCCTGCTGGCGTCTTGTCAAAATAAGACATGCCCAGCTTTTCCATATTGGCAAAGGCATCTCGACGAATATCTCTAACGATGCTGTAGGATACCCTCGCAAAGAGAAGATTACCGACATACTGAACTAGAGTTTGCAGGATATAAAGACCATAGTAGGCCAGCAAAACGGTCACAGCGAGTTGGTTAAGATTGCTCAGATACTGGTCGATAAAGTGGGAAGCCACGAGGGGAATAACACTTTTAATAACCGTCGTCGCTAGGAGAAAACTGAGTGCCAAAAAGGTCAGGAGGCCATAGGGCTTGAGATAGGACATCAAGCGCTTTAATACAGTCCATTGTTCTTGTTTATTCTGCATCTTCTTCTCCTTTCATTTCCAGCTGCTGAGACTGATAGGTTTGGGCATACCAGCCATCCAGGGCTAGCAAGTCATCGTGCATGCCTCGTTCGATAATCTGTCCATTTTGCAGAACCAAGATTAGATCTGCATGGACAACTGCACTCAGGCGATGAGCCGTAATAATGGTTGTCTTGTCCTTTCGCGTCTCCTTAAGGTTGTCAATAATCGCATATTCTGTCTTGGCATCCACGGCCGACAAAGAATCAT
The DNA here is from genome assembly GCF_905187535.1 of Streptococcus mitis. Lineage (GTDB taxonomy): Bacteria > Bacillota > Bacilli > Lactobacillales > Streptococcaceae > Streptococcus > Streptococcus mitis_BS. Next base: position 22,047 of record NZ_CAJJIE010000028.1, on the reverse strand, counting down.
CCAAAATCAAAATATCAGGGTCTAAAATCATAGCCCGACTCATGGCCAGACGCTGCTTTTGACCTCCAGAAAGACTGACTCCCTTTTCACCAATCAACGTATCAAATCCCTGAGGCATGTCTACAATGTCTTGGTAAACTTGAGCTAGCTTAGTCGCTTCCTCGACCGCTGAAAGAGGCAATTTAGGATTTCCAAAGCGAATATTATCTAAAATCGAAGTCGCAAAGAGAAACTGGTCCTGAGGGACGTAGCCCATGAGACTGCGAAGGTCTGTCAGACGATAGTCACGAATATCGTGACCGTTTAGATAAATGGCTCCCTTATCCACATCGTATTCACGCAAGAGGAGTTTAATCAAGGACGTTTTCCCAGAGCCTGTCTGACCAACTAATCCCAATGTTTGCCCTTTTTCCAAACTAAAGTGAAAATTTGTCAGTGTTTCCTCATTTTCAAATGCAAAACTATCAATGGCATACTGCAAGCGCCCATTTTCAATACTGTCTAGAGGAAACTCAGGGTCTTGTACAGGTGATTCCTGAGACAAAAGTTCCTCAATCCTTTGGTAAGAAACCTTCCCTCGCTGAGTGATATTAAAGAGGAAACCAATAGCCATAAGAGGCCAGACCAACATATCCAAGTAACTGATAAAGGTAACTAGATTCCCAACGGTGATTTGCCCTTTCTGAACCATCAAAGAGCCTACCAAAAGCGTTAGAACATAGGATGAACCAACAAACAAGAGAACCATGGGGTCAAAGAGACTATCGTATTTCATGGTTTGGAGGTTCTTTTGAAAGGTCAATTCATTGACTGCCTGAAAGGACTTCAACTCGTCCGCCTGATACCCGAAAGATTTGGTCACTTTGATACCCGATACAGACTCCTGCACCTTGTTATTGAGTTCAGAAAAGGCAGCTTGGGATTGGCCAAAGGCCTTGTGGGTCTTTCTCCCTAGACGACTGGTCGCATAAGCCATGAAAGGCAGGGGAAGAATGGCAACCAAGGTCATCTGCCATGAAATGCTAAAGAGCATGGTCAACAAGGTCACTAAAGCTGTGATTGAGGCATCAACCGCTGACATAACCCCTCCCCCTGCCAGACGCGTTAAGGCATTGATATCGTTGGTTGCGTGTGCCATCAGGTCCCCCGTCCTATAGGTTTGATAAAAGGCTGGAGACATTTTTGTGAAATGCTCAAATAAGCGAGAGCGCATAATCTGCCCCAAACGGTAGGAGGTTCCGAGGATATACATACGCCAAACATAGCGCAGATAATACATCCCAAAGGCTGCAAGGAGCAAGTAAAATAGGTCAAGAAGGAGGTCCTGCTGGGTTAATTGCCCCGATGTGATGGCATCAATGACCCGCCCCATGACCATAGGTGGAATGAGATTGAGGACGGAAACCAAGACCAGGGCCACAATCCCGACTAGATAACGGCGTTTTTCTAACTTGAAAAACCACCAAAGTTTTTGAATAATGGACATAAAATCCCTTTCTGATTGCAAATGGAAACCTGAGGCCAATACTCAATGAAAATCAAAGAGCAAACTAGGAAACTAGCCGCAGGCTGTACTTGAGTACGGCAAGGCGACGTTGACGCAGTTTGAATTTGATTTTTGAAGAGTACAAGACCCCAGGTTTTTCTTATTCATAGGTTACGACTGTAACAGCACCCTTGTCATACTCAGCGATAAAGATGTTGGCTACATTGTCATGCCCTTGCTTGCTGAGATTATCAAGCAGCCACTCTTCGCTACGACCAATCGATTCCAAGACATCGACTTGGATCACACCGTCAGTCACAACTGGATACTTAGGATTTTCATCTCCCATTTGAACCACGATGAGTTGGCCATTTTGTTCTTGCACAGCTCGTTTAACTTGCTTCATCTGGAAAATCCCTTGGCTACGAAGTTTGAGGGCTACATCCGATGCAGACAAGCCAACTGAACGACAGGCTTCTGGGTCAATCTGCCCATTTTTGATGAGGAGAGTTGGTTTCCCATCAATCAAGCGTTTGACAAAGCGAACATTGTTATTGAGCCACTTTAGGGTCAAAACCAAAATCGTCCACATCATCAAAATCACTGCATACTGGAGAATGCTGATAGAACTATTGTAAATCACCCCACCGATGATACCACCAAGAACATAGTTCTGAATTTGGTCTGTCGCAGAGTTAGGTGCTAGGTTCCCCTTTCCTGTCACATTGATAACAAAAACAAGCGAGAAGAGCCCCAAGGCCAGTTTGATTAAAATTTCCATATAATTGAGTGTCATTTGTTTACCTCCACCAATTCAATAGCGTCTGTTTGATGCAATTCTAATTTCTCTAAAAGATACTTGTCTGGTTGGCTCCCGTTCATGGCGCGGTAGAAATTTGGACCTACCTTGACAAGCGCTCCATCAGTGGCTGCAGAAGTATTGACATAAACTTCTGATTTATCCACTCCCAAGTCTTTGGAAACAACCTCTATGAAATGAAGGGAGGTTTGAAATTGGTTGTTTGAGGCTTGATTTGTCTGGTATTTTGAGATTGTCACCAAAAGCATAGCCACCAAAGTCAAGGCCAAAATCATGACCAATTCCCGAAACTTAGTCCCCTTTTTATCACGATAAGCCTTAAAAGCAAAAAATCCTGTGATAGCTAGGAGCACAACCCCAAAGCCAATCATGATTCCATTTTGCTGACTGATTTGACTAAGGACATAGTCATATGAGTAAAATTTCATTTATTTTCACTCCCTTTCATAAAATCATTCTTTATTATAAACGAAAGAGGGTGATTTTTCAAACCATACGCTGGGGAAATAGACATATCAGACCAACTTCTCAAACTAATGACTCCAATAGCTATTTCAAGATTCTGATTTTGATAATTGATATGAATAAACACCAGGCATCAACACTACAAGTAGAAGTGTCAAGAAAAACACCCAGTAAACATATATTTGAACAAAGGAATTTAGAAACAATAACAATCCTCCTAACACCCAAATTTTTCCAGCTAATCGATGTGTTTTTCTCCAGTTTTTATCACTCTCCAAGGTCCACGGAAGTCGAATACCGATTATATAATTCTTGCGTGTTTTTGGTAGATAATTTCCAATTACGATCATCAAAACTCCCATAAAAATCTGAGCTAGAAGCCCACTCATCATGGAATACCCCAAAGATTCTCCGTAGATAGAAATCATTGATAGACAAGATACAAAAGGAATAATCCAGTAAATCAAAACTTGTATTTTTGAACTGATATTGCTAGATTTAGGATCCTTAATCATTAAAAATAGAAGCAACCAATGCATCAAAAGCATGAGAGCAGGCAATCCAAAGATAGCAAACACTTTATGATTGTAGCCATCTGCTTGACCCAGTAGATTAAAATGAGTGGGCATCTTCTCTGGCAATTGATACCAGAAAACACAACCTACAAGGGAAGATAGTAGGATGAGAATACTCGTAAATAATAGCAATTTCTTATTGATTTTTACCTTCATCTAAAGATCTCCTTTCAAATCTGCTAACCACACCATCATATCCTCTAAAACTGATGTATTTAACTCATAATAAATAAAGTTTTTTTCTTTCATTTCATGAATCAAATCCGCTGCTTTCAAAATCGTGAGATGGTGTGAAATAGTTGCATTAGTCAACTCGAATTGACTGGCAATTTCTCCTGCAGATAATCTACCTGCTTTTAGTAAATTTAAAATCTCTCTCCTAACTGGATGAGATAAGGCTTTAAAGCTATTTGCAAAACTCATAATGCCTCCTTCCCCTTTGTAATATTAGTAGGGCTAGGAATAAGCAAGGGAGAACTGATAGCATTCCAGTCGGTGATGGGCCTAAAATCAAGAGGCTTGAAACTTTTTCTCCTGGTAATTGAAAGAGTAACCCAATACCTGCAGTTGCATTGATTGCCCCATGAAATAGGGCAGAAGCCCAGATAGAACCTGTCTTTTCCAACAACCAGCTCAACAATATTCCTAGGCTAAAACAAGATAGAAACATAGCAACAACTCCCAAAACAGGATAAGCAAAATAAGTAAGGCCATAATTATATCCTTGCAAATTGATTGGTAAATGCCAAAGACTCCAAATGAGACCAAGCAAGACATGAGTCTGGACTAGTGAAAAGCGTTCTCTTAGCACTGGATAAAGATAGCCCCGCCAACCAATTTCCTCCCCCAATGCAAAGAAACTATTAAGAAAAGGAGCGTAGGTCAAACTAGCTAGGATTTGAATCAAAGCCAAGAAAGATAAGGGAATCGGTGATTGAAGGACTCCTTTTTCTTGTAAAATAGCTTGAATAGATTCAAAACCAAGGCTGAAATTGCTAGGAAATACAAGAAAATAAAGTCCTGCTCCTAAAAAACTGATAACTGCTGGTAACCAGATAGCTAGTAAGTAAAAGCGCCAGTTGCTCTTGAGATTTACAACTAATTTAGATTTGATTCCACTAGGCTGATTCGTGATTTTCCCTAAAATAAAGACTGCAAGTGCAGGCATCCACATGGCTACAATACTAGCAAGTTGACTCCATGAAGAGTTTAGACCAACACCACTTAACCATAGTGCCAACCATATTATCCAAGCAAGGGCATAAGCCAAGACCACAAAAAGAAGGATTGTTCTCTTATTTGACATATATGTAACTTCACTTTCTATTTAGATGTTTTTCTAAATAATATTATACACCTTTCTATTCTAAACACAAGAACTATTTAGATTTTTTTCTAAATAGTTTAGGGAATTTTTATTTTCTCAGGATAAAGTCTAAAGAGTAATTTTTCAAACCATACGTTGGGGAAATAGACCTTTTTTTGGTATAATAAAATCTATAATCTGAATGAAAAAGGTAACTTTATGAAACTCATCTCATGGAATATTGATTCCCTCAACGCAGCCCTAACTAGTGACTCAGCTCGCGCCAAATTGTCCCAAGAAGTCCTACAAACCCTTGTGGCAGAAAATGCTGATATCATCGCTATCCAAGAAACCAAGCTTTCTGCCAAAGGGCCTACAAAGAAACACTTGGAAATTTTAGAAGAACTCTTCCCAGGCTACGAAAATACGTGGCGCTCTTCCCAAGAACCTGCCCGCAAAGGCTATGCCGGAACCATGTTCCTTTATAAGAAAGAACTCACACCAACTGTCAGCTTCCCAGAAATCGGTGCTCCTTCTACCATGGACTTGGAAGGCCGCATCATCACCTTGGAATTTGATGAATTTTTCGTGACCCAAGTTTACACACCAAACGCTGGCGATGGCCTCAAACGCTTGGAAGAACGCCAAGTCTGGGATCTCAAATATGCGGAGTACTTGGCTGAACTAGACAAAGAAAAACCAGTCCTTGCAACCGGTGACTACAATGTAGCCCACAATGAAATCGACCTTGCAAATCCTGCTAGCAACCGCCGTTCACCAGGATTTACCGACGAGGAGCGTGCTGGATTTACCAACCTTTTAGCAACTGGATTTACGGATACCTTCCGCCACATTCACGGCGATGTTCCAGAACGCTACACTTGGTGGGCACAACGTAGCAAAACTTCTAAAATCAACAATACAGGCTGGAGAATCGACTACTGGCTCACAAGTAACCGCATCGCTGACAAGGTGACCAAGTCTGATATGATTGACTCAGGTGCTCGCCAAGACCATACACCCATTGTCATGGAGATTGAGCTCTAAGGAGAAAGATAATGGACTATCAAGCTGTCATTCCTGAATTTGTAGTATCTGACCTCGAAAAGTCACGCCACTTCTACTGCGACTTGCTGGGATTTTCTGTCGAATACGAGCGTCCAGAGGAGAATTTTCTCTTCCTCTCGCTTGAAGACTGCCAACTTATGCTAGAAGAAGGCAGCACAGAAGAATTAGCCCAACTAACCTATCCTTTCGGGCGCGGTGTTAATATTTCCTTTGGCATCAAGGATGTCCCCCAGCTCCACCAAAAACTGATGGAAGCAAACTATCCTATTTATCGTCCCTTAACCAAAAGAAAGTTTCGTGTTGGAGATCACTATATCTATCCTCATGAGTTTGCAGTTTTGGATCCAGATGGCTATTTTTTAAGATTTAGCGAGTAGAATAATAAAGATTGGGAAAAAGTCTTTAAAGTTAGAAAAAGGCATATTGTCAAGTGTTTAAAAACTTGATAATATGCCTTTTATGATGGAAAAACCTTCTAAATGTTAGCCAATAAGTTAATTTTTGCCCACTTTTATTATATTTGTTCGTTTTTCAAACCAAAACACTAACAAAATATTTGATTTCTAAAGTTATTTAGTGTAAAATAAAAACATTGGCTCAAGCCTATTTAAAATTGAATATCATTTTACTTGTTTATGTCGTGAATTGGCGCGACGTTTCTACAAGGTGCCGGAACACCTAACAATAAGTAAGTCAGAAGTGAGGTATGGTCGTTTTTGCCATGCCTATTTTGGGGACTTACTTAGAGATTAAGTAGGTCCTTTTTCTATTTCTTGCTAGAAACTATAAATAAGCAAATGGATTGGCTTTTAGACTTTAGGAGGTCTTATGAAATTATTAGAAGAGCGCATCCTCAAGGATGGGCATATCTTGGGTGATAACATCCTCAAGGTGGATTCCTTTTTAACCCACCAAGTTGACTTTAGCTTGATGCGAGAGATTGGTAAGGTTTTTGCGAAAAAATTTGCTTCTGCTGGTATTACCAAAGTCGTGACCATTGAAGCGTCGGGTATTGCCCCAGCCATTTTTACAGCTGAATCCTTAAACGTTCCCATGATTTTCGCTAAAAAAGCTAAAAACATCACTATGAACGAAGGCATCTTAACTGCCCAAGTTTACTCCTTTACCAAGCAAGTGACCAGCACCGTTTCTATCGCTGGAAAATTCCTCTCACCAGAGGACAAGGTTTTGATTATCGACGACTTCCTTGCTAATGGCCAAGCTGCCAAAGGCTTGATTCAAATCATCGAACAGGCCGGTGCCACAGTCGAAGCTATCGGTATTGTGATTGAAAAATCCTTCCAAGATGGACGTGATTTGCTTGAAAAAGCAGGCTACCCTGTTCTATCACTCGCTCGTTTGGATCGTTTTGAAAATGGTCAAGTCGTATTTAAGGAGGCAGATCTCTAATGCAAACTCAAGAAAAACACTCGCAAGCAGCCGTTCTTGGCTTGCAACACTTACTAGCTATGTACTCAGGATCCATCCTGGTTCCCATCATGATTGCGACTGCCCTTGGCTATTCGGCTGAGCAGTTGACCTACCTGATTTCCACAGATATCTTCATGTGTGGTGTGGCAACATTCCTCCAACTCCAACTCAACAAATACTTTGGGATTGGACTCCCAGTCGTTCTTGGAGTTGCCTTCCAGTCGGTAGCTCCCTTGATTATGATTGGACAAAGCCATGGTAGTGGTGCTATGTTTGGTGCCCTCATCGCATCAGGGATTTACGCGGTTCTTGTTTCAGGCATCTTCTCAAAAGTAGCCAATCTCTTCCCATCTATCGTAACAGGATCTGTTATTACCACTATTGGTTTAACCTTGATCCCTGTCGCTATTGGAAATATGGGAAATAACGTTCCAGAGCCAACTGGTCAAAGTCTCTTGCTTGCAGCTATTACTGTTCTGATTATCCTCTTGATCAACATCTTTACCAAAGGATTTATCAAGTCTATCTCTATTTTGATTGGTCTAGTTGTTGGAACTGCCATTGCTGCTACCATGGGCTTGGTGGACTTCTCCCCTGTTGCGGCAGCACCACTTGTCCATGTCCCAACTCCCCTCTACTTTGGAATGCCAACCTTTGAAATCTCATCGATTGTCATGATGTGTATCATCGCAACAGTGTCTATGGTTGAGTCGACTGGTGTTTATCTAGCCTTGTCTGATATCACGAAAGACCCAATCGACAGCACACGCCTTCGCAACGGTTACCGTGCAGAAGGTTTGGCCGTACTTCTCGGAGGAATCTTTAACACCTTCCCATACACAGGATTTTCACAAAACGTTGGTTTGGTTAAATTGTCAGGTATCAAGACTCGTCTTCCAATCTACTACGCGGCTGGTTTCCTGGTTCTCCTTGGACTCCTTCCTAAGTTTGGCGCCCTTGCCCAAATCATTCCGAGTCCTGTCCTCGGTGGTGCCATGCTGGTGATGTTTGGTTTTGTGTCTATTCAAGGGATGCAAATTCTCGCTCGTGTTGACTTTGCTAACAATGAACACAACTTCCTTATTGCAGCTGTATCAATCGCTGCAGGTGTCGGACTCAACAACAGTAATCTCTTTGTCAGCATGCCAACAGCCTTCCAAATGTTCTTCTCAAACGGAATCGTCGTAGCTAGCCTACTCGCTATTGTCCTCAATGCCGTATTAAATCATAAAAAGAAATAAGAAAAAGAGGTGCGAGCCTCTTTTTATGTTATATCCTTACCTGTCTGTCTTCTGACCGCTGACCTGTGACAAACATGGTAAAGGTTGCTTTACAGACATTTCTACCTTCCTGATTGGTGATATCGACATCTACCACACAAGTTGTGCGACCTTGATGGACGCATTCTCCTTTAATGGTCAGCACATCGTCGAGTTTTCCTGCCTTGAGGTAGTTGATAGAGGATTGGAGAGTCACCCCGTCTAGTCCTAGCGAGATAACCACCAAACCACTGATTTGGTCACAAAGGGTGAAGAGATAGCCACCATGGGCATTGCCATAGTAGTTGAGCGACGAGTCCACTACTTTGGTCGTCACCACAACGTGACCATCTCTCATTTGTTCTATTTCGTAATTTTCAAAGGCAGATATAGCGTCAAAATGAAAGTCTTTCATCGTTTCCTCCTGATATTTCAAACGACACTATGATACTACTTTTTATAGGACTGTGCAAGGAGAAAGCTCCTAGTCTGGCAAAATTCCGACCTGTTCCACAAAGCGCATAAAGGCTGTCTGTCCTTGTTCCGTCTGCTTGTAAACTCCAGCATCCTCCAGAACACGCGCAAAGATAATACCCACAGAGTCCTTGACGATTTCAAGGGCTTTTTCTTTATCCGCTAGGTCTGGATGTTGGACTTTAAGCTGCTCTGCCCATTTCTGATGATAGTCGGCAACTGTATCCCCATTTCCCACGAGATAGCTGGCGACTTGCTCTACTTCTGCTTTCAGACGTGGTGGCAAGATTGCCAAGCCCATGACCTCAATCAAGCCGATATTTTCCTTCTTGATATGTTGGACATCCTTGTGAGGATGATAAATGCCATCAGGATGTTCTGCAGAAGTCTGATTGTCCCGCAAGACCAAGTCCAACTCAAACTGGCCATCACGTTTGCGCGCTATAGGTGTGATGGTGTGATGCGGTGTCCCATCAGTCTCTGCCAAAATCTGCACACTAGTATCTGAATACTGGCGCCATTCTTTCAAAATCTTATCAGCCAAGTTGATCAAATCCTCTTTGGAATCCGAAGTCAAACGCAACACTGACATTGGCCACTTGACAATCCCAGCCTTGATCTGCTCAAAACCAGCAAATCGAAAGGTATTTTGCAAGGGAGCCAATTCCATAGGAAATACGTGACGGCCTCCCTGATAGTGATCATGAGTTAGAATAGAGCCCCCCACAATCGGCAGGTCGGCATTAGAGCCTGCAAAATAGCCTGGAAACTGCTCTACGATAGCCAACAGACGTTCAAAACTCTGACGACTAATGGCCATAGGACGATGTTGCCCGTCTAAGAAAATACAGTGCTCATTAAAATAAGCATAGGGCGAGTACTGGAAACCCCATTCCTGATCAGCCATTTCAAAACGGATAATACGGTGGTTGCTGCGAGCCGGGTGGTTTACCCGACCATGGTAGCCTTCATTCTCTAGACAAAGCTGACACTGAGGATAATTGCTGACTTGCACCAACTTGGCTGCTGCAATCTCTTTGGGATCTTTTTCAGGCTTAGAGAGGTTGATGGTAATTTCAAGTTCACCGTAATCAGATGGAACACGATAAGCAATATTTTTAGCAATGGCCTTGAGTTTGATGTAGTCATTTTTCTGACTGAGTTGGTAAAAATCCTCTATCGATTGCTCAGGAGAGTGGGCATAGGTTGCCCAGAAATCACGATTGACCTGACTCGGACAAGGGGTCACCAAGTCCATCAGTTCAGCACCAAGGATTTCACGTGCAGTCTGACTATCCTCAATCATCTCTAATCGAACGGCTTCCTCAACCAGCTGGTCCTTGAGGTCAATCACTTTATCCAGATCCGTCTCAACTTCCAAAACACCGTCTCCCACTCGTGCCAAGACACGATTGGTCAGGTAGATTCGATCCATTTCCTCAAATGAACTTTCAGAAATGACATGTGTTACAAATTTATCTACTAAGGTCACCATAAAGCCTCCTTTTGACTAGTCAAGGACGCGAGTGCCACCTGCAACTTCAGCGATATAGAAACTTGGAGCGTATCCAACTACTTCCTCGTAGTGTTTGCCTACAGCTTCCTTAAAGGCATCAACAGCATCTTTTTGCACCAAGGCAATGGCACATCCGCCAAAACCTGCCCCTGTCATACGAGCACCGAGAACTCCTTCTTGTGCCCAAGCTGTGTGAACAAGAGTATCCAATTCCAAACCAGTTACTTCATAATCATGCTCTAGGGAAACGTGTGACGCATTCATCAAACGACCAAATGTTTCCAAATCTCCTGCTTGAAGGGCTGCTTGAGCTTTGAGGGTACGTTGGTTTTCAAGCACAGCATGGCGAGCACGTTTCAAACGATTTTCATCTTTGATTAGGTAGCTGTATTGGTCAAAGGCCCACTCATCCAATTCACCCAAGGTCTGAATATCTAAAGCAACTTGCAATTCTTCCACTGCTTTTTCACACTCAGCACGACGTTCATTGTACTTAGAGTCAGCCAATTCACGGCGTTTATTGGTGTTCATGATGACAACAACATTGTCCTTCAAATCAAGTGGCACCAAATCATACTCTAAGGTATTGGTATCAAGGTAAATAGCACGTTGGTCTGCACCCATACCAATAGCAAATTGGTCCATAATGCCAGAGTTGACTCCGATAAAGTTATTTTCTGTTTGTTTTCCGATTTTAACCAAATCGAGACGATCTAATTTTAAATCAAAGAGATGCTCTGCCACTACCCCTGTCAAAAGTTCCAAGGATGCTGAAGAAGACAAACCAGCACCATTTGGGATATTCCCATAAATATAAAAATCAAACCCTTTGTCAATCACATGTCCAGCTTCTTGCAAGAAATGAAGAACTCCTTTTGGATAATTGGTCCAGTTGTGCTCTTTTTCAAACTTGAGGTTAGCTAGAGGCACTTCGATAATGCCCTTGTCCTCAAAGTTAGCTGAGTAGAAACGCAAAACTTGGTCTTCACGCTTGCGAGCTGCCCCATATGTTCCTAAGGAAATGGCTGCTGGAAATACATGTCCACCATTATAGTCCGTGTGTTCACCAATCAAATTGATACGGCCTGGTGAAAAGAAAGTTTGATCTGCTTCTTGACCAAAAACAGCAAGAAAGTCTTTACGAAGAGCTTCAGCAGTAAGATGTTGTGTCATATGATTTCTCCTTTTACTGTCCGTTAAGTCACCTTAACGTGTAATCGTTTTCTTCTATTGTATACAAGGGATTTCCCAAGGTCAATCCTTTTTACTAAATTTTTACTAAACTATCGGTAAAAGACAGAAAAATATGATATACTAATCTAATCAAGGAGGATTTATGGCTACCTTAAAAGACATTGCACAGCTAGCCTCTGTCTCTATCGCGACCGTATCCCGTGTCCTCAACCGCGACCAGAGCCTATCTGTTACAGAAGAAACCAGACACCGTATTTTAACTGTTGCTGAAGAGTTGGGCTACACTAAGCACCTCAAAACAGGCGAGTCCCACAAACCCAAGCAAAAGATTGCCATTATCCAATGGGTCAGTGAACAAGGAGAGCTAGACGACCTCTACTACTACCAGATTCGCCTAGGCATAGAAAAAAGAGCCCAAGAGTTAGACTATGATATCTTACGCTATTTCAATGACCATCCTTTTACCCTAAGCGAGGAAGTGATTGGGATTCTCTGCATCGGAAAGTTTAGCCGAGCACAGATTACTGCCTTCGAAGAATACCAAAAGCCTCTTGTCTTTCTAGACAGCGATACACTTTCACTAGGACATACTTGTATTATCACGGATTTTTACACTGCCATGAAACAGGTTGTCGATTATTTCCTCAGCCAAGGAATGGACCGTATCGGGATTCTAACAGGCCTTGAGAAGACAACTGACCAAGAAGAAATCATTCAGGACAAGCGACTGGAAAACTTCAGAAACTACAGTCAAGCGAAGGGAATCTATCATGATGAACTTGTCTTTCAAGGAAGCTTTACTGCCCAGTCTGGCTATGACTTAATGAAAGAGGCCATTCAGAGCTTGAGAGACCAACTGCCACCAGCATTTTTTGCTGCCAGTGATAGTTTAGCTATCGGTGCCCTCCGTGCCCTCCAAGAAGCTGGAATCAGCCTACCAGACCGCGTCAGCCTCATTTCCTTTAACGACACTAGTCTGACCAAACAGGTCTATCCTCCCCTCTCTAGCATCACCGTCTATACCGAGGAAATGGGCCGAGCAGGTATGGATATTCTTAATAAGGAAGTACTCCACGGTCGCAAAATCCCTAGCCTGACCATGCTGGGAACCAGACTGACATTGAGAGAGAGTACTCTGCCATAACTCCACAAATTAAACATGACAAAAAATCCTAATAGAGAGTCTCAAATCTCCATTAGAATTCTCTTTTTTAGTCCATCACAATCATAGACTTAATGGTCTTACGTTCATCCATGTCTTTATAAGCCTGGTCGATATCTTCCAGTTTATAACTTGAAGTAAAGACGCGACCTGGATTGATATCACCATCAAGGACGGCTTTTAGTAAAAATTGCTTATCGTATGTTGTCGCAGAAGCTGCCCCACCTGCTACAGAGATATTTTGCATAAATGTCGAACCAAGAGCACGATTATTATAGTGTGGGACTCCTACAAATCCCATACGCCCTCCATTATGGAGAACACCAAGAGCTTGATCAACCGCTGCTTCTGTTCCAACACATTCCAGAGCTGCATCTGCACCACCACCTAGAATCTCACGCACCTTGGCAATACCTTCTTGACCTCGCTCAGCTACAATAGCTGTCGCACCCGACTCCAGAGCCATCTTTTGACGATCTTCATGACGACTCATAAGGATAATTTGCGATGCACCACGCATCTTCGCCGCGATGACAGCACATTGACCTACAGCACCATCACCAATGACCACAACCTTATCCCCTTTTTGAACATTAGCAACACGCGCCGCATGATAGCCTGTCGGCATGACATCTGCAAGAGTCAAGAGGGACTTTAGCATACCTTCTGTGTAGTCAGAAGGTTGTCCAGGGATTTTAACCAGCGCCCAGTTTGCATAGTGAAAACGAATATATTCCGCCTGAAAATCGCCTCCCAAGTTATTACCAATATGATTATCGCAAGAACCGTCAAAGCCAGCAAGACAGGCATCACACTCACCACATCCATGTGTAAACGGGACAATGACAAAATCACCTGGCTTCACCGTCGTAATGGCTTCCCCAGTTTCTTCGACAATCCCAATCGCTTCGTGTCCACTATTTTTATGTCCCGATTTAATATCTGGATTGCGGTAACTCCAAAGGTCCGAACCACAAACACAAGCACGAACCACACGAATAATAACATCATCCGCTTCTTGAATACTTGGACGCTTAACCTCTTCAATACCGACCTGACCTGCTTTTTTATAGACTGCTGATTTCATTAACATATCCTCTCCATTTTTACTAGTTTAAGTATACACTTTTTATTATGCTTTCGCTCACTTATACTACACCTCATCAATGATGATGATTTTGATCATGACTTGCTTCTAACTCTGTTATATTGCGCTTATGTGCTTGGTGAGTTTCTAGGTCGGCATCAACTTCAATAGTGATGTTTTGAAATCCACAATCTTTTAGCAAGTTTCGTATGAATTCTTTACAAGTTTCCATCTGTTCAATTTCTTTTAGGCAAACATGAACAATGGCATTTTTTTCCAAACCATCCATAGTCCAGAGATTAAGCTGGTTAAGGCTAGCCACATTGTCTAATCCCTCTAAGTCACTCATGACTTGCTTGATATCGACACCTTCTGGCACAGCATCCAAGAAAATCTTGAGTGCGCTCCAAAAGCGAGGAATTGCTTTTGTTAGAATGAAGATAGAAATGACAAGCGACAAGATAGGATCTAAGATATACCAATCTGTAAATCGGAGGATAATCGCCATTAGAATGACAGCTAACCAACCAAGAGTATCTTCCAAAAAGTGCAGGCTCAGAATCGACTCGTTCTTTGTCTTTCCCTTGCGAACTACTAGACTAGCTAGCAGATTGATGCTAACTGCAATGATCCCTAGCCAGAGAATACCTTCATCATTAACGGGCTGTGGATTAAAAAGTTTAGTTATATTTTCCAAAATCACTAGGATGGATCCTGTGATAAGAATCACAGCAGTCACCAGGGCCCCTAAAAGACTAAATCGCTTGTAACCCAAGGTGTACTGCCTATCTTCTTCTCTATTTGAGATTGTTTCTAAAAAGGCCGATATGCCAATGGCTATAGCATCTCCCAAGTCATGGACAGAATCAGCAAGAACAGCACTCGAACCAAAGATTCCTCCTGCAATAAACTCAACAATAGCATAGCTTAAATTTAAGAAAAAAGCTACCCAAACAGTATATTTTGCCTTCATTTTTCTCATTCCTTTGTTATAATAGACTTATGAACACCTTGTTCATTATCATTATCCACTAAAACTCAAAGAAAGGATAGAAGCAAAATATCAGCTTTATTCAGTTCTGAACAATTTGCCTCAAATGTCCATATGACTAACATTGACCGCCGTATCAGTAAAACCAAAAAAGCCATCTATCAGGCTTTTCTACAATTTTTGAACGAGAAGGGCTACGAATCCACTACAGTTCAGGATATCATTAATCTCGCAGATGTGGGACGTTCCACTTTTTACTGTCACTATGAGAGCAAGGAACTACTTCTGGACGAGCTTTGTCGCCACCTCTTTCATCACATCTTTGAAAGAGAGGAGTCCATTTCAACCGAGGATTATCTCGCTCACCTCTTTCTACATTTTCAGAAAAATCAAGACCATATCACCAGTCTGCTATTTTCTAAAAATGACTACTTCCTCCGTCAACTCCATAAAGAGCTAGAACACCATGTCTATTCCGTGCTAGCTGATAAGTTGAAAAAAGCTCACCCAAGTCTGCCTCCTTCTTACCTCCAACACTTAGTCATGTCCAACTTTATCGAGACATTGACCTGGTGGCTCAAAAAAGGGCAAGACTTTACAGACCAAGAAGTTGTCCAATTTTATCTAGACCTTCTCATTCCTAAAAATTGAATACAGAGTAGAGCTCAGTTGCCTTATTTCTAGGCTACTGAGTTTTTTATCTTTTCAATAATCAAAAAAGCCCAGACGACATTGTCTGAGCATTTTTCTATCTAGTCGTTTAACCAAGTTGAGTTTAGGTTTTCAGGCTATTTCTTCAACAAACCTTGTTCTTGTAGAAACTCCTTGGCTACTTGTTCTGCTGACTTGCCTTCAACACCGACTTGATAGTTAAGCTGGCTCATCTGGCTTTCAGTAATTTTACCAGCCAATTTATTGAGAACTGTTTCCAACTCTGGATGTTTCTTGAGAAGAGCTTCTTTCATGAGTGGAGCCCCTTGATAAGGTGGGAAGAGTTGTTTGTCATCTTCCAAGACCTGTAAATCATAACGCGCCAACTCTGCATCAGTTGAATAGGCATCTGTGATTTGAATATCGCCTGACTGAATTGCCTGATAGCGAAGAGCTGGCTCCATAGTCGCTACATTGAGATTGAGACCGTACATTGACTGCAAGCCCTTATTACCATCTTCACGGTCATTAAACTCAAGTGTAAAACCTGCCTTCAGCTGCCCTTCCACTTTTTTCAAGTCCGAAATGGTCTTCAAGCTATATTCTTGAGCAATCTTTTTCGGAACAGCTACAGCATAGGTATTTTGATAAAACATTGGTTTGAGATAGGCTAGATGATCCTGTTTGGCAATACCATCACGCGCTACCTGATAAACCTGCTCTGGCTCATGACTCACTTTAGGTGATGGTTGCAGCAAACTTTCAGTCACCGTACCAGTAAATTCAGGATAAATATCAATATCACCTTTTTTCAGAGCTTCATAGAGAAAGCTTGTTTTCCCAAAATTTGGCTTAACAGTCGCAGTCATACTGGTATTTTCTTCAATTAGCAACTTATACATATTGGCTAAAATTTCTGGTTCTGGACCCAATTTCCCAGCAATCACCAAGTTTTCTTTCTCATTTTGAGCCAAGAGGGCTGGACTATAAGACAGACCGAGCAATATAGTCACCAAGGCAAAACCAGAAAAAATCGTCCGCAATTTTGCTTTTTCCATCACTTTTAGTAGGAAGTTAAAGGCAATGGCAAGCACTGCAGAAGAAAGGGCCCCAATCAAAATCAGACTGGCATTATTACGGTCAATTCCCAAAAGGATAAAGGAACCCAGTCCCCCTGCACCAATCAAGGCCGCCAAGGTTGCCGTACCGATAATCAAGACCGCTGCCGTCCGAATCCCAGACATCATAACAGGCATAGCAAGTGGAATTTCAAACTTCTTGAGACGCTCCCACCTAGTCATCCCAAAGGCAATCCCAGCCTCTTGTAGACTTGGATCAATTCCCTTGAGTCCAGTGATGGTATTTTGCAAAATCGGAAAGATCGCATAGATCACTAGAGCTGTCAAAGCTGGTAAGGTCCCAATTCCCATCAAGGGGATAAAGAGCCCCAGCAAGGCCAGAGACGGGATGGTCTGAAAAATCCCTGCAATCTGCAAGACCCAATCCGCTAACTTCTCATGATATCGAAGATAAACAGCCAAGGGAATCGCTATAAAGATGGCCAGCAACAAGGTCAAAAGTGACAACTGCAAATGTTGAGATAGAGCTGTCAACCAATCACTAAAACGATCCTGAAAAGTTGCAATTAAATTAGTCATGAACACTACCTCCAAACAAGTCTGCTACAAAATCTGTTGCAGGAGCTTTTAAAATCATCTCGGGATTCGCCACCTGACGAATCTCTCCATCCTGCAAGACAGCAATACGGTCCGCCAATTTCAGAGCTTCATCCGTATCATGGGTTACAAAAATCGTTGTCATCCCAAATTCTTTATGCAATTCTTTCGTCAGAACTTGCAACTGTTTTCTCGAAATAGCATCCAAGGCTGAAAAAGGTTCATCCATGAGGAGAATCTTAGGCTGACCAATCATAGCCCGTACAATTCCAACACGCTGTTGCTCCCCACCAGATAGTTCACTAGGTAAACGATGCCCATACTCAGCTACTGGCAAGCCAACCTTGGCCAAAAGCTCTTCTGTTTTCTGAGCAATTTTTTCCTTAGTCCAGCCCTTCATCTCAGGAATCAGGGCAATATTTTCAGCAACCGTTAGATTTGGAAAGAGAGCAATGGCCTGTAAAACATAACCAGTAGAAAGACGAAGTTCACGCTCATCATAGTCTTTGATACGCTTGCCATCCATATAAATATTTCCATCAGTCGGTTCCAAGAGGCGGTTGACCATCTTGATCATGGTCGTCTTACCTGATCCAGATGGACCAACTAAAACCATAAACTCGCCATTCTCAATCCGTAAATTAACATCTCTCAAGACATCTTTTTCTGTGTAGCGTAGCGCCACATTTTTGTATTCAATCATTCTGTATCCTCAATTTAAAACTTCCCTCTATTGGTCAAGTCTTCTACCTTAGGCATGACTTCCTTATTATCCCAATGTTCCACAATTTTCCCGTTTTCTAGACGGAAGATGTCATACTGGGCATAGGCAACTCCACCAATCTGAGTCTGACCATAGCTAACCACATAGTTTCCTTGTCCTAAGAGTTGGAAAACAAAGTCAAAAGTGGTCTTTACTTATAAACAGCTAATTTGCTCCATTTTAAACCTCATTTTCCTCCTCTTTCAGATTATCCAAAATTCTTTCTTGAAAGGCTTCAAACTGACGAATTTCTTCCTCTGAAAATCCTTTGTAAAAGATCGTATCCAATTTCTGACTGACACGATACCCCACTTCTTTCTGAGACTGCCCCAACTCTGTTAAAACCAAATACTTCTTACGCTTATCTTCTCCACATGGACTAATAGCTACAAGATTTTGTTCCTCTAGTTTTTTAATCATCGTCGTCAGTGTATTGTTAGCAAGCCCAGTTTCCAGAGCAATATCTGTCGCAGTTGCGCAGCCGGTTTCACTATTCCATAAAACCGCTAAAATCTTGCCCTGCTCACTCCGATAAAGAGCTTCAGGGTCTTGGCTCAGTAACTTTTGAAAAATCCGCCCATTCAACAAACGAATATGATGGGCTAGCAAATGACTATCCTTCATAACACCTCCAATTTATTTCGATATCGAAAAGAATAAAACAATTGTAACACTCATCGTTCTAACTGTCAACTATTTCGATTTGGAAATAATTTTTCCCAGTAAAAAAATCTCCTACCCAAGATAGAAGATTTTAATCTTATAAACTTAATCCGTCATGTCCGATACCAAAGTTCGATGCTCCAACGGAATACTGCACATAACTAGTAAGAAAATGAAACCTGACTGAATCCAAAAGAGGGCCAAGTCAAAGATTCCATGCACAGCAACCACTGTAAGGAAAGACAGATAAAGACCGATAATCGGACGTTTCCCCGACTCCTGACTCATATCCATCATTAATCGAACAGGAGCAACAGAAGACAAAACTAATAAAATGGTCCCCACAATTCCGTAACTCAGAATCGTATCAATATAAAGACTGTGAGCATGTTCATGATAAGGAGCATTTATCCGAGGATACGAGTGCATGTAGGTCAATGGCCCTTCACCCCAGAAAGGATTTTGCTTAAATAAGGCCATCCCAGCATCCCAGATAGAAATGCGTTCTTCCATAGAAGAGTCTAAAGTTCCCATCCGAACTCCCAAATCACTGGAAAAGAGGAAGCTCAAGCCAATCGCAAAGACCCCAATACTAAGCCAAAAGGCCTTCCAGTTTTTAATGGTTGTAAATAGATAGATAATGGCTCCAGCGATAATAGCAGGAAAGGCAGTTCGATTTTGCGTAAAGTTCAAACCAAAGAGATTCACAAAGCCTGCAAACACACAGAATGCTTTCAACCAATTCAACTTGGTTGTTGTAAACAGATAGAAAGCAATCATGATACAGAAACAACAAATAATTCCATAATAATTAGGGTTAAAGAAGGTCACTTCTGCACGATTCTGATGCCACACCTGCATATTGGGTGAAAGAAAAGCATAGTTGAATTTCTTCACAATTTGGAAATGTTCTAAACTCGCAAAAGCAGCTGACAAGACGCTACCAAACAAGACGAGCTGCAAAATCAATCGAAAGAATTTATGTGATAAAATCGACTGATAATGCAAAAAGAAAACAGTAAATAGAAAAATTCCTACTGAAGCCACAACTCCCATCCAATTTTGTGCAAAAACAGATATAACAGTACTATAGCCAAGAAAAAGAAGCAGCATCGGATGCTCCCCCATTTTCTGAAGAATACTTTTCATGTCTCCTGTAAAAATTAAACTGATAATATATAAACAGAATACAACTACAAAAAGATAAAAGGGTAAAAAGATACTCAGGATAATTCCCAATAAAATCAGCTCTTTACTAGACAACCCTTTCAGCTTTTCAATAAAGCCTATTGATTTCAAAACGAATCCTTTCTCTCCAAATCAGTTGATTCAGATAATAGTAAGCTATCCTATATTGTACCACTTTTTTAGCAATTTGAAAACAAAGGAAACGTTTCCCTAGGTAAAAAAGCGAGCAAAAATACTGAGATTTCAAAACTCAATCTTAATGATTGCATTTTCTCTAAGAAAATCATGCCGTAAATAGTAGGCATATGTTAAAATAGTAGTAATAAAATATAGATTAGGCGCAACTATCCAAACTAGATTCAAATCATATACTATTCTTAAAGAAAGGCAACACTATGAAATCCTACCAAGCTGTCTACCAAATCCTATCTAAAGAAACCGACTATATCAGTGGAGAAAAAATTGCAGAAGAACTATCACTAAGCCGAACATCAATTTGGAAAGCCATCAAGCGACTAGAACAAGAAGGCATTGAAATTGATAGCATCAAAAACAAAGGATATAAACTGATGAATGGTGACCTTATTCTTCCAGAGATTCTAGAAGAAAATCTTCCAATTAAAGTCAGTTTTAAACCCGAAACAAAATCAACACAACTCGATGCAAAAGAAGCAATTGATTTAGGAAATGAAGCAAACACCCTCTATATAGCTTCCTATCAAACAGCAGGGCGAGGCCGTTTTCAACGTTCCTTCTACTCACCACAAGGTGGTATTTATATGACACTCCATCTTAAACCAAATCTCGCCTATGACAAATTACCATCCTACACACTACTTGTAGCTGGAGCTGTCTACAAAGCCATTAAGAACCTAACTTTAATAGATGTCGACATAAAATGGGTCAATGATATCTACCTAAACAATCATAAAATTGGAGGAATCCTTACTGAGGCAATGACGTCTGTAGAAACAGGCCTAGTCACAGATATCATTATTGGAGTAGGAATCAACTTTACTATTAAAGACTTCCCCCAGGAATTAAAAGAAAAAGCTGCTAGTTTATTTAAAACACCAGCACCTATTACCAGAAATGAATTAATCATAGAAATCTGGCGCACTTTCTTCGAAACACCAGCAGAAGAACTATTATACCTATACAAAAAACAATCATTCGTTCTAGGGAAAGAAGTTACTTTCACACTAGATCAAAAAGACTACAAAGGACTTGCTAAAGATATCTCTGAAAGTGGTAAACTTTTAGTTCAATGTGATAACGGAAAAGAAATCTGGCTCAATAGCGGAGAAATTTCACTCAAAAGTTGGAAGTAAGAATAAACTAGCACAACCATAAAAGCGACAATATATAAAGATTTTAGCTTTCCTTCAACCCACTACAGTTGACAAAGAGCAAAAAAAACTTCAGATAAGTAATCTAATTAATTTTTACAAATCTGAAGTTTTATTCTATTATTCTTAAAAATACAAAAAAAGAGAGTTATAAACCCTCATTAAAACGGAGAATAAGGGATTCGAACCCTTGCGCCAGTTACCCGACCTAACGATTTAGCAAACCGTCCTCTTCAGCCTCTTGAGTAATTCTCCTATTAATGGGCACGAGTGGACTCGAACCACCGACCTCACGCTTATCAGGCGTGCGCTCTAACCACCTGAGCTACGCGCCCAAGTTAAAAACTTGGTAATTGAACAAAGTTCAAAGCGGGTGACGAGAATCGAACTCGCGACAACAGCTTGGAAGGCTGTAGTTTTACCACTAAACTACACCCGCATACATACTATTAATAAAAATGGCGCGAGACGGAATCGAACCGCCGACACATGGAGCTTCAATCCATTGCTCTACCAACTGAGCTACCGAGCCTTATTGCGGGAGCAGGATTTGAACCTACGACCTTCGGGTTATGAGCCCGACGAGCTACCGAGCTGCTCCATCCCGCGTTAATAAAAAGGAGGATGTGGGATTCGAACCCACGCACGCTTTTACACGCCTGACGGTTTTCAAGACCGTTCCCTTCAGCCGGACTTGGGTAATCCTCCATACTATTCAAATGGACCTTGTAGGACTTGAACCTACGACCACTCGGTTATGAGCCGAGAGCTCTAACCAGCTGAGCTAAAGGTCCAACAAGATCATTATAGCGGCGAAGGGGATCGAACCCCCGACCTCCCGGGTATGAACCGGACGCTCTAGCCAGCTGAGCTACACCGCCATGTATCGGGAAGACAGGATTCGAACCTGCGACACCTTGGTC